>JANLRK010000759.1:0-1521 GCA_031361585.1 Pirellula sp.
TGTTTCTGCGCGAGCTGCTGTGGATTGCTCGTCCGTCGGCGAAATCTCGTGAAGCTGGTCGTAATAGGGGAGCGCCGCTTCAAGTAGATTTTGTCGAAGCCGGCGGAAGCTCGGATGATCGAGTCGCTCGTCTTGAGTTACGCGGAGCAAGTACGTATCAACGGCGTCCTTGGCGATGCGATATCGTTGATCGAGTTGCTTCTTTGCGATTTCTGTTTGTGCTTGCGATTCACGAGCCCGCATGGCTTGCCAAGTGGCCACCGCCGTGCCAATGATCAAGGCTGCGGCTACGAGCGTCGCTGCAGACAGTGATGCGCGATTTCGGCTGGCTAATTTGCGAAAGCGGTATAGTGCCGATGGCGGACAAGCCTGTACGGCTTCGTCATTGAGGAAACGTTGCACATCGTCCGCAAATTCATTGGCCGTGTCGTAACGTCGGTTGCGGTCCTTTTCTAGAGCCATCATCACGATCCAATCGAGCTCGCCACGAAGCTGATGACTAAAATTGCGTGCGTCGACGTTGCGATTATCGGAAATGGTGGAGAGAGCTTTGGCATCGAGCGTGCTGACCCTCAAACTTGGACGAGGCGGATCGACTTCGCGAATCATGCGGCGCATCTCGTCGTAGCCAGCGTTGCGTAACGTTTCGCTTTCGAAAGGCGTATGGCCAGTCAGGATTTCGTAGAGCAAAACTCCGAGCGAATAGATGTCGCTGCGAGTGTCGATATCGATGCTGCTTTGGCCCGCTTGTTCGGGGCTCATATAGAGCGGCGTTCCGACCATTTGATGAAAACCCGAGTGCAAAGTTTTCTCCGTCAGTTGCTGACCTATCGCCTTGGCTACGCCGAAGTCGATCACCTTTGGAACAGGGGTCACATCATGCATTTCGACCATGACGTTGCTGGGCTTGATGTCGCGATGGATAAGGCCTTTTTGGTGTGCGTGTTGAACGGCTTGGCAGACGGTGATGAACAGTTGCAAGCGATGCTTTGTATCGAGCTTGTGGCTATCGCAGAACTCGGTGATAGGCGCTCCTTTGACGAGATCCATGACGAAGTAGGGTCGGCCCGCGTCGGTCGCACCAGCGTCGAGAACCTTGGCGATGTTGGGATGATTCATCATGGCCATGGCTTGTCGTTCGGCTTCGAACCGGGCCACGACTTGATGTGTGTCCATGCCTGCCTTGATTACTTTCAAGGCGACCGTGCGACGGACAGGTTCTTTTTGTGCGGCCATGTAGACCACGCCCATGCCACCATCGCCAATCTGCTCGATGAGTTTGTAGGGGCCGATGGTGGAGCCGATGACTTCTGAATAGGGGCTGGACTCCGTCTTGTCGGAGACAACGACAACGGGCGATTCGAGAAAGCCGCGCTGATGCCCATATCCGCGCAGCAGTTCCGTTACAACATGGATTTGCTCGGTATTGCCTCTGCAAATCTGCTGGAGATATTCTGAACGAGCCTCGTCGTTTTCAATCTTGCGAGCCAGGTTGAAGATCGCCTTTGGATCGATTTTTTG
>JANLRK010000504.1:0-35444 GCA_031361585.1 Pirellula sp.
CAGTTTTTTGCGAATCAAGAAGTCCGACTCGGGTGAGCCTGAATCACTGCAGGTGGCGATTGCGCGATACTCCTTCGACGAGGGAGAATTCAAAGGAGATTACGTAGATCTAATTGGCGCCGTGCATGTTGGTACCAAAGACTATTACAGAGAGTTGAATAAGAGGTTCAAATCATACGACGCGATGTTGTATGAACTGGTGGCCGACCCATCGGCCAACAAACCGAATAAACGTGCCGAACGAGGAGGCTTCAATCCTTTGGGTGCACTGCAAACGGGTATGAAGGACGTACTGGACCTTAAATTTCAACTTGACGAAGTCGACTACAGCCCTGCAAACTTTGTTCATGCGGACATTAGTGGCGAGGATTTCCTTGAAGACATGACGCGACGTGGCGACAGTTTCGTCGGATTATTTGCTCGAATGATGGGCGCTGGCTTGGTTGCGCAAAACAGCAAGAAGGGGTCCACGCAGCAAGCTGAAATGATTGCAGCTGCGTTGGCCAAAGACACCATTAGACTGAGACGCGTTATGGCGGATCAATTTGAATCGATGGATAGTCAGATGGCAGGGATGGCGCACAAAGATGGAAAAAGTACCTTGCTGACCGAACGAAACACAAAAGCGTTTCAGGTCATGGAAAAGGAAATGAGGGCAGGTAAAAAGAAACTTGCCATATTTTATGGAGCGGGTCATTTGTTGGACATGCATGAACGGTTGTTGAGAGACTACAAAGCAACTCAAACAAAACTCGAATGGCTCGACGCTTGGCCGCTAAAATAACTGAGCAGCGGGCGCTGGCCACGAATTAGCTCATAGTTCTTACAAACGCGGCTAGCGCCTGCGACTCGAGAAAGTTTAGGAACACTCAATGGATCGACGAAGTTTTCTAGCGACTGGTGCGACGGGGTTCGCATTAAGCCATGTACCTAATAGCATCGCGGCCCAACCACCAGCGATGCACGTTGGAAAAGACTCGGGACTAAAAGTTATTACTTCTGACCCGTTGGTTCTTGAGACACCGGATAACCTATTGGCCGCGTCTCGAATCACACCGTCATCAGCGCTATTTGTCCGCAATCACCATGGTGCAAAACAATCGGAGGACATGCAACCCAGGCCTATGACCGGCGACCTTGAACTCGTTGGATTGATCGATAAGCCAGTCCGATTTCCGCTTGCGGAACTTGCGAAACTGCCAAAGACAGAAGTGGAGATGGTATTGCAATGCTCAGGCAACTTCCGATTTCAGTTTAGCAAACTCTCTCCGATCAAGGGAACACCTTGGAATAAAGGTGGGATTGGTAACGTTCGATTTGCTGGCGTGAGGATCTCTGATTTTTTGAAAGCGATTGGTTTGACGATTTCTAAGGAAGCTAGGTATATCACCGCAGAAGGAGCCGATCAACCGGAGAAGACCGACCAGATCGACTACGAAAAGAGTGTTCCGCTCGATGTTGCAGTGGCCAGGGGCATTCTAGCCACAGAGCTCAACGGGGTTGCATTGCCTGCCGTTCATGGTGGACCACTGCGACTGGTGATTCCCGGCTACTATGGCAATGTGCAAGTTAAATGGTTGTCCAAGTTACGATTCGAAGCAGTTGAGACGTCGAACTTTTTCCAGCTCCCTGACTATCGAACACCTAAACAGCGGATCGAGCCTGGAGCGTCCATTGAGTACACCTTCGACAATAGTGATCCCAACTTCAACATGAAGATCAATAGCCGAATCTTCGCCCCAATCGATGGCTCGACAGTAACGTCAAGCACGAAGATCGATCTCCGGGGTGTCGCTTGGAACGATGGTGCCGCAGATTTAGTCGCGGTCGAAGTTTCGCAGGATCAAGGAGAGTCATGGAGATCGACTAGACTGTCGTCGTCCGCTGGTCCGTATGCCTTTCGCGAGTGGTCATTTAGTGCGACTTTTGAAAAAGGTGAGCACGCACTTTGGATCCGGGCCGTCGACGCATTAGGTCGAACTCAACCGCTAGATGGTGGGTTGTTTTGGAACCCAGGTGGCTACGGTTGGAACGCGATTGAAAAGATCCGCGTGACTGCGGTTTAAAGGTACATGCCTTGGAAGGCAAAGTAGCCAAGTGCTGCGATTGTCATCGGGACGCCGTACGGCAGCAAGTACATCCGTGACTTGCGTTCGGCAGCTCGTTGGAATAATGCTTCTGAATCTCGTACTTCCACCAACTCGCCGACGAGCATATTGAACTGTTGAAAGTGTTTCTTCCAGCGACCTGAATACGCGATCATCAGGATGGCCATTACTCCACCAACGATGGCCGTTGTAGCAAAGATGTTCCAAGTGTGTTCTGCATGCACCCAAGCCCCAATGCCGGCAAGTAACTTAACATCGCCTGCACCCATTCCGCCGACCATGTAAATGCCATATAGGAGAGCAAGTCCAAAGAACGTGGCCAGCAGGCTCCAGCCCAAGCCAGACCAACTGCCCGAAGCAAAGCTATAGACCCAACCGCTGATGATCATCGGGAACGTGAGCCAGTTAGGAACTTTCAGTTTCCATCCATCGATCACTGCTGCGACGACGAGTACGGCCGATACAAACCAGATGTGCCAGTGGTTCACAATGCCGTCCAAAAGAGAAGTCGAATTCATGAGCATAGGTCCTTAGCAGATGTCGCCTAGAGGATGCAAATTGGTTGTTTGTATTTGGATAGGATTGATGCCGAATTGGCCGCAGAGAATTCTGCTCAATCGCAAACTCAAAGAAGCCGGCAGACCGATCCGCGAAAGCTCGGATCGGTCGCCGGTTCTGTATTGAAGTGTTCGCACCGATGCTTCGGCTGAGCCGAGCAACCATAACAAACTAGCTTGCAGTACCGAGTTGGTTTGCAACGTTTGTGAACGTCGTGCTTGCGTTCTTGCCGATGCTTGTAACAGCCGTCAAGCAAACAACGATAATGAGCGACAACATGACCGCGTATTCAACAGCGGTTGGTCCGTCTTCGCTCTTCAAAAAGCGCTTCAATTTCATGGCGAAATTTTTCATTTGGATAACCCTCCGACAGGTGGCTCGATTGTGGACGAGCGAAAACAATGAAACACAGACCCACAGGAATCAAGCTGAATTCATCGCCATGATTTCAGCTGCTTCTGGGGCAGCAATGCTGTTGAAACAGCCAACGTTCTACAAATGAAACGTCACACGAAACTTAGGACACTATTGGTGACAGTCAAACTTTGAGGAATAGAAAGTTTAGCATTTCTGGGAAAGAAGATTGTTTTTTCAATCGCAACAAGGCTGAAAGTGCTAATCGGATCGGGTCGCAACGATTATTCCGGCAGACCTTCAATAGGCTAGATGCGATGAGCCGAGAGCTGATTGGATATCTCAAACGCAATCTCCAATGCCTGTTCGTAATTCAGTCGCGGATCAAGCTGCGTTTGATATGCGGATTCCAAATCCGACTCAGTCAACCCTCGCGAACCACCAACGCACTCCGTTACGTTTTCGCCAGTAAGTTCCAAATGGGCTCCACCTAACCGCGAACCACAGGCACGATGAATTGCGAATGACAATCGCAGTTCGTCTACAATATCATCAAAGCGCCGTGTTTTGCGTCCATGAGCGGTTGAAACGGTATTGCCATGCATCGGATCGCACACCCACAAGACGGTCCGTTTCTCTCGATGAATGGCTTCAATCAATGGTGGTAGCGCAGCCTCGACCTTGGCACGCCCCATTCGATGAATGAGCGTTAAACGACCTGGCTTGTTTTCAGGGTTCAATCTTCGTGTCAACTCGATAAGTTCTTCGATTGGTATGGACGGACCCACTTTGACCGCAACTGGATTTCGCAGCCCGCGAAAATACTCGACGTGAGCACCGTTGATGGCTCGTGTACGTTCCCCAATCCATGGCAAATGCGTACCTAGATTATAGTATCCAATCCCGCGAACGCTTTGACGTGTCAAAGCGGTTTCGTAATCGAGATGCAATGCCTCGTGCGAAGTAAAGAAGTCAACTCGCTTGAGATCGGAGCTGCGATCCGGAAGAATCGTTTCGACAAAACGAATCGCATTGCCGAGCGATTTTACTAGTTCTCTATAACGCAGGGCTACGTCTCCCTTGGCTTCGTCTACAAAAAGCAAGTTCCAATTTTCAGGATGATGCAGATCCGCGAAACCACCTTCGCTTAGCGCACGGACAAAATTGAGTGTTAACGCCGAACGTTCATAACCCCTCAAAAGTAGATCCGGGTTAGCTCTGCGTGCCTCCTCTGTAAATTCAAATCGATTGACCAAATCGCCGCGGTAACATGGTAGAGAAAGTCCGTTTTGTGTCTCGGTGTCACTTGAACGTGGTTTGGCATACTGACCTGCCATCCGACCGACCCGCAGGATCCGCTTTCGAGAACCGAAGACGATGGCCAAGCTCATCTGCAATAGAAGCTTAAGTTTGCTCGCAATGGGTTCGGTTTGACACTGGTCGAAAGTCTCGGCGCAATCGCCACCTTGGAGCAGCCAAGCTTCTCCCTGCTGTGCCGCTGCGATTCCGTCATGCAAATGATCTACCTCCCAACTAGTGACTAACGGAGGCATGATGCTAATTTGATTAAGCACGTTCGAAAGGGCTTTGGAATCCGGATAGGCTGGCTGTTGCGAAACTGGAAACGACTTCCAAGAGGACGGGGACCAAGGTTGAGACATGGACAAATTTAAAAATGTTGGAGGGGGCTCGGTGCAAACATGGATTGAACTGCCAATAGAATAGCCCGATCCCTTGAAATTCAGAGAGCAATTTTAGCCATCCCATCAGAATCGTTACCAAAACTGTCCAAAGATCCCTATTCTGGATTCGACTCTTTGTCGTTCTAATGATTGACTACTCATCCAATCTCGCCAAATAGAAATGGCACTTGCCCCAATTTCAAAGAGTAAAATGCGCCCCTTCCTATCCCAGCATCGATGCTTAGGTTGCGAGATACGCAAGCAACTTTGCTTCTGTGCGTTGATTCCGCAGATCGATCTTGAGACGCGTGTGATCATCCTGATGCATACTTGCGAGGAAGTCCTGACGACCAATACCGCCAGGCTGGCTGCAAAGGCATTGACCAACAGCGAAATACGAATTCATGGACGGCGGGACGAACGGATGTCGACCGTCGACCTGATCCAGACTACTCGCACCTCGTTGTTACTTTACCCAAGTCCAATTGCCGTCGAGCTTACGACTGATTACGTATCACAAATTACGACTCCCATTAACTTGATCGTGCCGGACGCAAACTGGAGACAGACGACCAAGTTTGTGCGCCACGATCCTGCGCTCATCGGTATTCCTCACGTCAAACTTTCTCAGGGTAGCCCATCCGAATACCGACTGCGGAGGCAACGTGATGTTCATCATTTGTGCACGCTTGAGGCTATTGCAAGGGCAATTGGTATTTTGGAATCGCCGACTGCGCAGTTAAGACTTGAAGTGCTTTTGCGAATACTAGTTGAGCGAACTCTATGGTCGAGAGGCCGAATTCCTGCAAGTGAATGCCACGCAGCGGGAATACCACCCGAGGCTCGGTGATTAAATAGCACGACGCGCAATCGCGCAAGTTAGTGATCAACGCGAATCACTAGCTTGCGCGTCGAGATCTTCGAATCCATTGTTTGAATGCCAAATAAGTTAAGCAGGCACTTGCCAACGCAAAGATAGTTACTGTCCAATTCGTCCGGCTACCAATTTCTTTTGCCAAGGGCTCGATGGCTACTTTGGTTGCCACGGCGGCTAGATCTTTAGTTCCATTTATGAAGGGCTCTGGATTCGCAAGAAATGCCGCCAACGCAGTTCCGACTAAGAGAGCACCTTTGTTTTTCCAAACGAATTCCATCGCGTTATCGCCATATTTTGCGACGACGTTCATCAATTCCGAGGTTCGACCGATCTTCACCAATTCACCTTCGTCCATCATCATCTTCATTTGTCGACCGTTTTTCGTGGATATGTTTCGCAAAGCCGATGCAGCGGACTTTCCGGCCAATTCCAATACAGGCTCTGCGATCTCGCCGTGTTTGATCATTGCCTCGGCCGCATCGTCGCCAAACTTTGACGCGATTAAGCGCCGACCCTGATTGCCGACGACCCAAATCGCATCATCACCATGCTTGGCCAGAAGCCTAGCGGATTGCTGTGCCCCTTCAGCTGCGGCATCGTCTAACAACTTGATGGAACGGGGGCCGACCCTTCGAACCGCTTCTGCGACTTCATCCCCGTACTTGACCAGGAGTGATTCAACCTTGCGAGTCAGGACGTCACTCCCTTCTTCAGCAACTTCCTTGCTGAATCGGCGCGTTACAAACTCGACAAGCTCGCGAGCCAGGGCTGCTTTGCCTTGTGCGAAACTAGTCTTAGTTTGGAAAAAACTCATAGTAATGGTTATAAGAGCCAATAGCCAAGCGTATCGTTTCATTCTGTTCGTTTCTCAATTCTTGAGGGTTCTGGTAGTGAATCGGATTCCGCCCCTAGTAATTTCAGAACAGCCATGCGTCGCAATTCCGCCCTCGATTTTGCGATCTCTTCGAAATGCTGCTCTAAACCTTTCGTGTTTTCATCGCCGTAGCAAATAACTCTTTGCATCACCTTGAGCTGGAAGTTTAGTTCTTCCTCCAAATTTTTGGTCGGATCGCTAATCCGACTCCAAATAGCAGAAACCAATTGATCGATGACTAGTCCAACAATGACGCCAACGCCAAATGTTGCCCAGCCTGATGCTGCCCCTGTGCCAAGAATCCCAGCCGATACTCCCAAGCGTACAGCGACCTGTGTTAGCACCTCTCCAACGATAATCGAGACCAATTGCGAACTGATATTGGATCGAAGGTCATAGCCTGATACCTGCATTGCATTGACGATGGCTGCATCGAAGTGGGACTGGACCTCGTCGGCATTCATCATCCCGAGACCGTACTTATCCGAAAGGTCTTCCACATCAACTCTGAGGTCGACGAGCATTTTGCTTTCAATACTTCTAATCTCGGCGAGAAACTCGGTTACCGCTTGTTCGATGGCTTTCGTTAGATCCTCTCCATTGAGCACCTGCAATTCAAATTGCTCCTTCAAGTACACCCGATGTCGATCTCCGCGGGTAAAAGGGGTTGCGTCAGCAACAATTCGCCATTTGCTGCCCCATCCTAATGCGGATTTCGCGAAAGCACTGGACTGAGACCGACTCCGTCCAAACAAGGAGTGGATAGACTCGAAGTGATTGCTGAGATTGTTCGCAATCCTCGCGCTGGCACGATCTAGATGCGGTTGTGCGATCGCCTCAGGAGAAGGTACCTTTGGGATCGATGGTGCCTTCGAAGTGTCATGCAGGTTTGCATCACGCACGTTTGCATTGTGTGAACTTGGCTGGTGCCAAATCGCCCAGCCGGCAGCCAGTGCCAACGGAACCAATAAAGCCCAAAGCACTCGAAGTTTCACGCGTTGCTCCTGCCGAAAGAAGAATCGTATCCAACCACTGTTCAGAAACATTATCCCATTGATCAGAAACATTATCGCAGGCTCGAACTCTGATTGGTAGAGCCAATCGCGGAGCGATCCGTTCGGCTAGGCCGGTCGAAGTACTGTACAATGCGGTGTGCCGGTTTTGTCAAACACCCAGGGACAAGTTTCATAATCCAAGACGAAAGGTTGATTGCAATGATGGACCCGAATACAAAGGTTGGAAGACTCGGCATGATCGCGGCCGCTTTCTTTGTGCTTTGTCATACACAAAAATCCAATGCTCAGCTTGAGAGCATCAATCTAACTCCGGATGTTGTTTATGGGCACAAAGAAGGGATGGCATTGACTTTTGACGTATTCCGTCCGAAAAAGAATGCAAACGGAATTGGGGTTTTGTTCATGGTAAGTGGTGGATGGGTATCCACTTGGATGGAACCCAAGCAAAGCATACCGTTATTCAAGCCTCTATTGGATCGCGGCTATACGGTCATAGCTGTTCGGCATGGAAGCAGTCCGCGTTTTCTTGTGCCCGAATGCGTGAGCGATGTTCAAATCGCCTTGGACTATGTTTCTAAGCACGCAGCAGATTGGAGCGTCGATCCAAAACGACTCGGTGTTTTTGGTTATAGCGCGGGCGGGCATCTTTCGCTCATGCTCGGGACTGTGGGAGGAGTGAAGCGCGGGACGGAGGACATCGCCCGTGTTGCAGCCGTGGTCGCCGTCTTTCCACCTACCGATCTCGCGCCCTATGTGGATCCCAAGAGCCCGCTGCGCGAGCAATTTCCTGCGCTCAAATTTGAGCCTTCTAGGGCGGAGGCTTTTTCGCCGCTGATGCAAGTCTCGGCCGATGATGCACCGACGTTATTGTTTCACGGGGACAAGGATGAGTTGGTGCCGTTATGGCACAGCGAAAAAATCCAGAAAGCTTTCGAAAATGCGAGGGTGGAAAGCAAATTGGTGGTGATCCAGGGCGCGGCCCATGGATTCAACGAGGAAGGCAATCGACGACTGGCAAAAGAAATGGGCGACTGGTTCGATCGACACCTGCTCAAATCCGGCAAGTGATTGTCGTGGACATCACTGCCGAGGGGCAACACTTTTTCGACGCTTCGCTGCCATCGCAAAGTCACTCTCGGCAAGAGTGACCTGCGTAGGGTCGCACCTGCCTGACATCACGGCCCTGGGGGCCATGCTACGGAGCCAGCAATGCATTGACGGTGTTCATTTGCTCTCGCTGTTGCGTGACTAGGCTGTTATGGATCGCAACAATGGAACTGTAGATTTGGCTAAGCTCCGTTCTCTTGGTTTTGATTTGGGTTTCTAAATCACTCACCACACTTGCAATAACAGTAAGTTCTTTCTCGTACTGAGCCTTGTCTAGCTTTAGCTTTGTCCCTTCTTCCTCACCATTGATTTCTTGCTTGAGTTGTACTTCCGTTGACCGAACTGCTTCTTTGGACTCACGGTTGATGAGATTGGCGTCTTGAAATGCCCGAATGATCGATCTCCGAATCTCTCGAAATGCGAATGCATAATCGTTCAGCGGTCGAACAAAAACCGCTGACTGAAGTTCAACAAACCCCTCGTCCTTTAGCCGATTGGCTGTGGGTGCATCGAATACGTATTGATCGTCAACTTTAAAAACGACACCCGCATCGGAATCTCGTTTTAGCCGTTCGTCGACCATACTGCCTTCTAAGTCGTGGTAACCACCTTCCAGGGGAAGGCGTCCTCCCTTGGCATCTACCACCAATGTATACTCCTTTAAAAATTTGACTTCATATGCGAGCGCCTCTGGTGGTGTTTGATCTGGAGCTCGAGCGCCATCGTTCAAGTACGATTGAAGTACCCTCGCTTTGTTCGCTTCTCGAACACTCAACGAACCGGGTTCCTTGTCGGCAAGGGATGGATCGATTCCGAGGTCCGCAGCGATTCCGTCTTTGTCCATCCTCCCAAACTTTGCACCTTCTTCAGGCGATGAGCCAGCGGCAGCAAACGCAGTGTGCGAATCCAACGGCATCAGCTCATAGATGGACCACGAAGCACTGTTCCTCAAAATGCTGTCTTGCAACTGTGAGAACGGTGTTGTCGGCCGAACCTTTATTTCCAAATCTTTGACTTCGCTAACTATGAATTCACCGAGATATGATTCTGGAAATAACATAATACCATCTACCTTTTCACCAAATAGATAGATCACACTCGCAGCCGCCAAACCAGAATCGGCTTGCGCAGTTGCAAGGATGGCATCGGCGCCACCAGCACCCGCTGTGGCAGCTGGAACTGCGGGTGGAAGGTTGCTAACACTAGGAGGTATTTGGAGAATAACTGTGGCGGGGGTCGTTGCAGTTGCTGGAATTGCCCTTTGCATTGTTGCACCCCGCCAAACGCGACCTCGTTCGACGGTCAATCGGTTAAGTTCATTCGCCAGCGGCACAAACTTCTCTAGATTCAACTTTGGATCATTTCGATCCCCGTACAATTCCATGTCGACTGTCTTGAGTAGGCCCTCGACTTTTTCCTCGAGCTTGTTGCTATTCTTGGTCAAAGTAATGCGATAGTGAGCCACCCCACCAGCAAAAAACAGGAAGGTCCAAGACTCAATAAAAAGGATTGTCAAAAGAATGGTGTGAGCGACGCCCCATGATTTAAACGCCTTCACCAGAAGAACGATAAAGACGATCAGCGAAACCAATACCAGAGCCCAGATCAGCATGCTGGAAATTTCCATGAGGGACTGCCTGAGGTGAGAGTTGTCGCGAGGTTCAAGGGTTTGCCGATATTGGCGCGTCATCTACGCAATGGATCTAGACCACAGCATAGTTGGATTTCCTGAAAATTCCAGCAAATCCTCCAGCAATCCGATGTTAAGTTGGGTAGGTGGCAGTGTCAAGTAAATGAATTGGTTTTGGCTATACTAGTCAGTCGAACTATTCGGATTATTCGTTTTTTTCCTCCCATGGCTCGGCCACATATTAAACACAATGCCAGAACCGATTATCAGTATCAGCGGACTGCGTGGAATCGTCGGAATCGAACTGACACCCAACATCGCCAGCGACTTCACCGCTGCCTTCTGCACAGAGGCACCCAAGGGGCCGATCGCAATCGCTCGAGATGGTCGAATGAGCGGTTCGATGTTGGCTGACGCGATTGCCGCTGCAATTGTTGGTCACGGGCGTGATTGTTTGGATCTTGGGGTAGCGAGTACGCCGACGGTTGGGGCTTTTGTACGTGAATCAAAATCAGCGGGCGCAATTCAAATTTCCGCCAGTCACAATCCACCTGCTTACAACGGCATGAAGCTTTTTAGCGCCGAGGGAAGGGTCTTGCCGAATGAGCCCGGAACTCGCGTTTTACAAGCTTATCGACAAAATCGAACGGACTGGCAGCCTGCGGAATCCTTAGGTGCGAGGCATCCAATTCATGACCCTCACGCAGGCCATCTTGGGTTGATTTTAGCAACCGTCGACGTCGAAGCTATTCGGCGAAATCGTTTCCGCGTTTTGCTGGACAGCAACCATGGAGCTGGATCCATTCTCGGACGAAAGTTGCTGGAGGCCTTGGGATGTGATTTCCTGATAATGGGGGGCAGCCCCGATGGAAAGTTCTCGCACCCGCCCGAGCCGTTGGCAGAAAATCTATCAACCGTTTCGCCGTTGGTTTCGCAAAAGTGCTTTCACATCGGCTTTTGCCAAGATCCCGATGCGGATCGATTGGCCCTCATCGATGAGACGGGGCACTTTATCGGGGAGGAGTACAGCTCCGTACTTTGCATGAAGCGGGCACTCATGTTGAACTTGGGTCCTCTTGTGACCAATTGTGCTTCGAGCGGCATGACAAAATGGCTTGCAGCAAAACATGGAGTTCCTTTCGAACAAAGCAAAGTTGGCGAAGCCAACGTGGTGGATGTGATGCAAAGGCACGGCGCCGTTTATGGAGGCGAGGGAAGTGGGGGGCCAATCGATCCACGCGTTGGTTTCATTCGGGACAGTTTTGTAGGTATGGCTCAAGTGCTCGATCTGATGGCGGCAAGAAAAGCCACATTGAGTGAACTGGTCGGTGAGCTACCTCGCTTGGCAATGATCAAGGATAAAATGGTGCTGTCGAAAGAAGAACTCACAGCATCCATATCAAGACTCTCGGCAGAGCTCAAGGCGGAATCGGTCAGTACTTTAGATGGAATACGGTTGGACTGGTCCGATTCTTGGTTGCTTTTGCGAGGCAGCAATACCGAGCCAATCGTCAGACTCATCGCGGAAACGCCCAACGAATATCAATCGAAGGAACTGATAGCCAAAGCCAAACACATAATAGCAGGACAAGGAACTACGGTTCGCGATACCAATTCTCTTTCTTAAGTGCGCTTTCTTGAAGCCCGCATCGAACCAGCTCGATGAAGTCCGGGTTGGCTCTGAGTTGATCGAGAAGCAATAGATCTGATGTGCTTTCAAACAAAGCGGATACGGCCGGGTAGACGCGATTGGTAATGATATGTCCAGCTTCTATGTCGGATCGCAAATAAAAGGCGATGGTAGTATCCGATACGGACTTGGGGACTTCATCGTCGTCCACATTCATCATTCGGCGAATCGCCTGACCAACTGGGCTTTCAGACTGCCCAATACGAATTCGCAATGCTTCCCAAGCGCTTTTCCAATGCGTTACGCTCTTCCAGTTGGGAAGATTCTCGAGCTGCAACACTTTCTGGGACATCCAACCGCCAAACGTGTCCGACAACTCAGGTCGACCAACAACGAGAGCTTGCGCGTAACCTAGCTCTGGCTGACCGTTGTCCACGATGCCGATCTTTTCGAATCCAGAGTTGTTCAAAATATTAGTCGGCGTATGAATTCCCTGCATTTCCGGAATGCCCAAGATCGCTAAGTTTTTTGCCGCGTTTGGAACGAGCTTCGATAATGGGTACGGCAGTTCCTCGATTCCAGCTCGTTCAAAAGGTACCCTCAAAAGATTGGTACAACTCGCGCTTGATCCGCCATGCTCTATTGTGAAGTAACCGCCTTTTGGAACGCGTCTAGCCTGAAAATCAAATGAAAATGTTTCCATCGTGTCAAGCGATGCACTCAGTACTCGCCCCAAATCCTCGCGAAGTGACTTTCCTTCAATGTTGGGCCGCACCCATTCCGAGTACCAAGAAAATGTTGAATGAAGCGCGGTTGTAATCGGGACACATCGCCATCCACCTTCATAGATCTCTACAGCTGCAGGCTGAAATAGTTCTGCATGCGTAATCGGATCCGTTACGCGTCGAGTCACGTAGAGCATCGCATGCGGCGCCACACCTGGCTCCTCCAAAAAGCTCTCCAAGAGTCCATCGCCTGGATGATTCAGTTCAACAATACCAATATCACCGGAATGAAGCTCGATACCTCTAACGCGTATGCGGTCTGGGTTCCCATCGACATAATCGAGTTCCGACATCTCCGAATTGTTAAGCCATTGCGAATGATTAAAACTACCTGATTTTCGAGAGGGGCGGAATTTCGAAATGCGTTTGGGCCCCAAGCGCCGAAACAACTCTGAGGGTGAACCAAGCTCCGCCAGTCCAACTCTTGCATCCTCAGGGCTAGCATGCTCTGCCAATAGTGCGGCAACTGCATGGCCGCTGGCCAGGTCTCCTGCGAGCCTCTGCCTGTCGATGAGATTCCTTACAGCATCCCGCCCAATAAGTGTCCGTACAAATGCTATCAATATGCAAATTTGCTCTAATTCATTTGCCCCCGCCGCGGGTACTGACTGTATCAACCTCTGTGCAATTCTCTTTGCCCACAAGGAACGGAGCAATCTCAACTGAACCAAAACTTCGGCGGATGTGTTGTTGGCCAACGCGTCATACCGTCCATTGACTTCATTTAGATATCGAATTTTGTGCTGAAATCCCCCACTTTCAAGCACCGACAACCATTCCCGTATTCGGTGGACCAAAGATTCGGATTCCCATAAAGGGCTACTCAATTCAAACACCTTGTGTGATGGGGTAGTGGCGCGGCATTCAGAGCTGCGTCAATCAGCTTGACCGCAAAGTCATTGTTAACTCGAACAGGGGTCGTGAAGGTCATGCCAGAGCGCCATTTTTTTGGCGATTCCGGATGTACGCCACAAAGTACAACCCAGCCTTTACCATGATTTCCTTGGACAATCGCAGGTGTTCCGTCAGGATAGGTACCGATCACGTCCCCCCAGCCATTGAAATGCGGACCGTCTTCCCAATAGTGCTCCTGTGGCGATGATTCTGCGATGTCGATCCATACCGGGATTTTGTGAACTCCTTGATTGACAACCGAATAAAAGTCGAATCGAACATCATCGGTCAGGTTGAAGCTGTTGCAAGTTGCATTGCCTGCTAGCAGTCCGCCCGCGCAAATACCTAAGTAGTTCAGTCCACCATGGACAGCATCGCGTACATTCCTAGCAGTGTCGGCGGATAGACCGTTACCCATATTGATGTAGTGTCCACCTGGGACGATCAACAGGCGATGCGTTTTGAGCCAAGTTCCGCTCAACCTGTTAAGCTCGTCCGAATTCACTTTTGTAAATTCAAGTTGCTTTTCATTGAGTAGGCCTTCGATGGCCAATACGTCATTGCTTGACGTTCCTATTCCATCGAAAAGTAGAATCGGAGCCGCGTTATTCAAAGCTCGCGGACCATTGCAGCCAATCAAAAAGCACAATGCAATCAACCCGAACTCAGCAAGCCGCGAAACTGAATGGGCGACATTTTTCTTATGCGATTCTAGCCACATGTTTTTCATCCAGGTAAATATCTTCGCATTATCTTAGCGAGGTAGTATCTTAGCGAGGTAGTATCTTAGTAACTTAATTGTCGTCGTACAGCAGATCCAATCAGGGACAGCCCTGTTCTTCCATGGTACGACGATACAAAACTCACTTTCGCTTGATCGATCTGCATTCCTTGCAGCAGCGAATGGACAGTATTGTGAAGTAGATTGTAAGCGGAAGGGTAATTGGCGCGAGTATTCCAAAGGACACAATTGTAAAGCAAAAGACCACGACTCCAATGGCTTGAAAGTGCTCTCGCCTTTGATGGCAAGTAGGACAATCCCTATTGATACTAAATTGTGGCACGGCGCAACTTCATTGAAATGATGACTCCCGCATCCCTGCCGCTATCCTACTTTAGTTTAACCGATCCTGCTGCAGCTTTCCAGTTGATAAGCTAGTCAAGCCACCATTCAATGGCACGTCCAGGATCAGCTTTGATTGTCAGCAAAATGGTGATACAAATACCAAGGTAAACGGCAACTAGGATCGCACAACGCATCCTTTGCTTACCAAAGCTTGGAAATGGACAAACGAAAGATGCTATGAAACCAATTGGAGCAAGAATTGGTGCACTTAAGAAGGCAACAATCGATATGAAGTAGGCAATATCCATTAGACCGCCAATGCTCTTGGGGTCGTCCACCATTGGTCTCGGTTGGTGGCCGAGGACCATCCAAGCGACAAACCAAGATAAATAAAAGCAGCTAACACCAATGACAGGGAATGAGTAGGCGGCGAGCCACAAAATCAGCTTCCACGTTCTAATCACTGAGGCCTCGCTCCGTTGCTTGCCGCAACTTTGCTCAAGTACACTTCTCGTCGAAAGAGAAACGTCGGAAGTGCAAAGCAAATCCCCACAGCGAAGATCGCTAAAAAGTGCCAACCGAAACCGTTCATTTTCAAGCGGCGAGACTCCGAATTCATCCAGACAGCGGCTGCCGTTGCAGTCACCAGTAGGTCCCAAGTAAATCCGGAAATCACCCAAGTTGCGAAAGGTGCTGCAAAAAACTCGCTCCATGCGGTTTCGTCCCGACCTGTAAAATGCAAACTAAAACACAAAACCGGAAGCAGGAATCCTGCCACCGATAATAATCCATAGAACAAACGCATTACAATTTACCCCTCAAATCAACTTGCCCCTCAAATCAATACGTTTTCCTTGATTGCCAGCCGCAGCAATGATAACCTTTTGCCGGTCTACAGTGGTTGAATTAGCAGCTTCTACCCATTGCTCGTCATTCCTATTCTCGCGCCCCGTTTGGAGCCAGCTCAACTGTGAAAAAGATAATCCTCACCCTTGCATTCGCGTTCTTTTCAATCCACGCAATAATTGCCGCCGACAAGCCTAATGTCCTTTTCATTGCCGTCGATGATTTGCGGCCGGAGCTTGGTTGTTACGGGAACACGATTGTCAAATCACCGAACATCGATCGAATCGCGGCCCGTGGGATCGTCTTCAACAAAGCGTACTGCCAACAAGCGGTTTGCAGCCCGTCTCGCACCGCGATCATGACAGGCTTGCGACCGGATGCGACGAAGGTGTGGGATTTGGTTACGCACTTTCGTGTTGCGCAGCCGAATTGCGTTACGTTGCCGCAGCATTTCAAAGCCAATGGCTACCACTGCGCTGCGATCAACAAGATTTATCATAAAGGCTTTGAGGATGGACGTTCCTGGAGTGCGCCCCATTGGTATTCGTCGGGCAAATCCGTCGATACGGACCTTGCTGATTTCACCCAACAGATTGTGACGAAACACGACGTTGCTGTTGAGGAGTTCATGGCCCCGAAAGCAAAATCGGACAAAGATGCCAAGCCCGGGCCCGCCTTCGAAGTTAGCCTCAAGGCCGAGTCCGACTTACCTGATGGGGCTGCAGCCGCGGAGGCAGTGAAACGGTTGAGCGCGCTTAAAGCCAAAAAGGAGCCGTTCTTTCTCGCCGTGGGTTTTGCAAAGCCCCATCTTCCCTTCGTTGCTCCAAAAAAATTCTGGGACCTCTACGATCCAAATACGATACCTGTACCGACAATGGACCACTTGCCGGAAGGTAGCCCTAAGTTCGCCGGTCACAACAACGGCGAACTGCACAATTACCCCGGCGTCCCCACCGAAAACCCTATTCCTGCTGACTTCGCGAAAACGTTAAGGCATGGTTACTACGCTTGTATCAGCTACACCGACGCACAAATCGGCAAACTGCTCGATGCGCTCGACAACGAAGGGCTTGCGGACAACACCATTATTGTTCTATGGGGTGATCATGGTTGGCAATTGGGTGAGCACGGTCTCTGGCACAAGCACACTAATTTTGAAATCGCAACCCGTTCTCCGCTGCTCATCAGCGTGCCAAATGCAAAGAACGCTGGTACCAAGTGTGACGCACCTGTTGAGTTTATCGATGTCTATCCCACGCTGGCCGAACTCTGCGGCTTACCTGCAGCAACAACGAGAATCGACGGTACCAGCTTGAAGCATTTTCTGGACAATCCATCCGCACCGGCCACCGATGTTGCAATCAGCCAATACCCACGCAAGGACCAATCCACTGGCACAGAACTGATGGGCTATAGCATTCGCGATACCCGTTGGCGGGCCATCTTTTGGCGTGATCGCAATGGGCCGAACATCATTGCAACGGAACTTTACGACGAGCAGAACGATCCGATGGAAACCGTTAGCCTCGCCAGCAAATCCGAACACAAGGCTCTGATGGACTCTTTCGCTAAACACCTTCCGCCGGTTGGCTCCGCTGCGATCGACTCGAACGTCGCGAAATCTAAGAAAGCGAAAGTCGCCGAAGCGAAAACAGCCGAAGCGAAACAACTCGACGTGAAACCCGCTCAATCAGCTCTTAGTTCGGAGGAACGTGCCGCTCGTTTCGATAAGTTCGACAAAGAAAAAGTTGGAAAGCTAAGTCGCGAAGCCTTTCTCGCCACTCAACCGAGTTCGGCCGCTGCGAGCGAGCGATTCGAAAAATGGGACTCGAACAAGGATGGCTACTTGTCTCGCGAAGAATTCATCACGATGGGAAAAAAATAGTGTAAAACTGTTGTCCCAACTGTTTCCGCCCGGCGACTTGATCAAATCAATCTGAAACCCGAACTTCACAATCAGAATGAAAACCGCGATTCCAAAGATATTCTTGCTTCTGCTACTTCTCGCAAACTTTAGCTACGTTGCACTTTCCCATTCTGCGGAACCAGCAAAACCGAATGTCATCTTCATCCTTGCGGATGACCTTGGTATTGGAAATGTTGGCTGTTACGGCTCGGACAACTACAAAACTCCGAACATCGATAAACTTGCGAGCACCGGCACTCGATTCACAAAGGCCTTTACGGCAGCCCTGTGCGGTCCGTCTCGCGCTTTGATCATGTCCGGTCGCTATGCTTTCCGCAACGGATCGACAAATCAGGATGCGTGTATTCGAATGGACAACTCCGAACTCATTCTTCCCAAGGTCTTCAAGTCAGCTGGCTACGTGACCTCCGCGATTGGCAAATGGGGGCAATTGCCAGGCAAGCCGGGCGATCACGGCTTCGATGACTACTTGCGATTTAACGGTAGTGGCGTCTATTGGAATAAGACGGAGGGCAGATCGGAGCCTTACTTGGTCAATGGCAAGGAGATGAAACTGGCGAACAAAGAATACATGCCCGACGTGATGCACGCTCACGCGATACGGTTCCTCAAGCAGCACCAGGACAAGCCGTTCTTCCTGTATTATTCGATGGCGCATGTTCATGGCGAAATCCAGCCCACTCCGGACAGCGCGCCAGACAGCAAAGACCTGTATGGCGACAATGTACTCTACATGGACAAACTCGTAGGCAATCTCGTGGCGGAGCTCGAGGCCCTGAAGTTGCGTGAGAACACGTTGATCATCTTCATCGGAGACAATGGCACTGCCAAAGGTCAGGACAAACTGTCAACAATCGGAGGCCGCAATGTTTCCGGTATGAAGGGCACGATGCTCGAATGTGGCGGCCTCGTTCCCATGATTGCTAACTGGCCAGGCAAAACTCCGTCCGGAAAAGTGTGCGCCGATTTGATTGACTCGACTGATTTTGTGACGACTTTTGCAGAGCTCACCGGCGGCAACTTGCCTAAGAATAAAGTCTTCGACGGGCAAAGCATTGCACCGCAATTGAGAGGTGAAGCGGGCAAGCCACGTGCATGGGTGTACAACCAACTAGCCTCGATGTGGTACGTGCGCGATGCTCAATGGAAACTAAATCATCTTGGCGAACTCTACAACATGCGTGACGCGCCATTCATAGAGAAGCCCGTTTCCTTAGACAGCGCTGATCCAACCGTCGTTGCAGCTCGCAATCGACTAGCAGCAGTACTGTCAAACCTGAACCCAGCCGGAGGAATCCCAGACACCGGCGATGGCACAGGCCGCCACGCAAGCAAAGCCAAAAAGCGTTTGTGAGTCGATAGGCGGCTCAGAGTAGGATACGGCTAACCGAACTTCGAAGATAGTATCTGGGTTAAGGCATGAGTCACCGGATCAACCGAAGTCAAAACGATTGAGGCTCCGGTTAGGTCCGTTGGGAAATTAGTCGGCAAGGGCGATTGCTTTGCACCAACAATGGGATTGGACGAGAGCGACATCCGACCTGTTCCATCGGCTGCTACCGTGATCTGGCCGACCGAAACTTTGGCTCCCGAGGCGTCGACAATCGTCACGTCGATAACCGCACCTATCTTTGCACCTTTCAATCGTACGCCAAGCTCGGTTACTGTCGCACCATGTTCTTTTTCTATTTCGTACTGAGCGCTCCCGGTGAGAGTGCTATTGGAATCGTTCAAGACCGCAATCAAATTAGTTTCACCGGTTTCGTGACCGCCAGCTTTGCGAGTCGGCTTCGCAAGCGACCCGCTACCAAGTACCGTAGATACCTTAGTTGCGGGATCCGTCACGCTAAGCGATACCACGGTTGTGGCAGCAATCGTCGGCATGTTGGCAGGAAAGCCTTGTTGAGTACCATGCGGGTTCGACGACAATGTCAATTGGCCCGTCCCGTCGGCTGCCACCGTGATGGTGCCCAATGCAAACGCGTTTCCAGTTGCATCTTGGATAGAAACCGTAAGTACGGAAGCAGCCGTACCACCCTTGATCGTGACGTTCATTGAACTGGTCGTATTGGTGCAGTGCGTTTCCGTTTCGAATGCCACAAAGCCAGTTATCTTGTTTTGACCTGTTGGGGTCAACATGGCCGTTAAGTGCGTTTCGGAATCGCGGCTACTTGGACTAGCTGCCTTGGCCATAGCTGTCGTCGATTGCCAGGCAGCCGTGTGTGCAAAAGTGTTGACAATTGCCGGGACAGATGCGGTACCCGGAGCAACGGCATTGATGCAAGCTAGCATGCTGCGATTTTCAAGCGATTCGAACGTATACTCAAGTCTGCGCGACCTTGTTCTTTTTTGCTTTGGCATCTTAACTATTCTCCAGTGAGAGATAAGGTGATCAGGGTATTCCAACCCATCTATACTCATTGGACGATTCTTGACGAGAATGTTTCGCGCGTTGGCCAGAAAACATCGACTCCGCTGAAGTGCTCTCGTTCAGGATTCGATTCGGCAGAAAGACGTTTGGTAAAAGATAAACGCGATCACCTGGCCGGAATCAAAACACCCAAGTCAAGATCACATTTCTTACCCACCATTTTTCTGCCTTATACATTTGCAAGCTATCTATAGCTATTTAACAACAGCTATTTAACAACTCGATTCAACCACGGATAACGCTGATATCACGGATAGAGCTGCGGCGTGCCTAACCGGACCGATTTAGGCATTCCCCCAGGGGGCCATTCTATTTTCGTCGCGGACGGTTGTTCTTTGGGCCACCACTCGACTTGGAAAGAAAGATGGCAAGAACGATCACAATAACAACCAACGGAAGCATGCAACTCACGACAGTAATGACAAAGGTTCCCAACAGTGATGCACCGCTATATGAATTGTTGCTGCGTGGAGCCGCATTGGTTGGCCAAGTGTTGCCGATGGTCTCACTCATGTTGGCGGGTCGCACAATACCAACCACCGGGGTATTGTTGGGCTTCGACAATGCTATAAGCGCTTCCTTGGCAGTAAGGTCATCGAGCGCTTGCAAGAGCGCAAAGTCAGCATTGCTATTCGTTGTGTTTGCATCGATTTTTTCCGCAAAGACCTCTTGAACGGCCTTGGATAACGCTTCGCCGTCATCCGCGCGGCGGTACGTGTGCACGCGAGTCGCTAGCGAATGATCTTGTTTCATATCAACCCCAATGGCGTCCACCATGAGGCCTCGAGATAGCACATCTGGCAGGTACAAGGCCAACAGATTCGCATCATTTGCTTCTCCATCGGTGACGATCAGCAAACGATAGTTGCCGTAAATTTGCTTTTCTCGCAATCGCAAAAGAGCGTCCGCCCCCTCTCGCATTCGATCGCCAAGCGGGGTACCTCCATCTGCAACTACCGCCTCAACACGGCGGGTTGCCTGCGGCACGGACAGGTGTTCCAGTGGGATTGCCCAATGTTGTTTCGACCGTTCGCCATTGAGCAGCATGAGGCCGAGCTTGGTGTCTGGTGGAAACTGTTTGAGAACAAATGCAATAGCTTTTTTAGCAGCGTCGATCCGCTTGACTCCCCCGCTCATCCTTTCGTTCATCGAGCCGGAATCGTCCAATACAATCACAACATTGTCGCTAGCCCAGCCTATCGCAGTCCATGCAACAGAAGCAAACGAAACGAGGCAAATCAATGGTTTGGTTTTGAAATTCATGAGAGCGTTTCACCACGTCCGGCGAGAAGGATTCATTAGAAGTTGAAGTCCGACGGAGCAAGCGACTCTGGATTGACTTTGACGATTCGAAATTCCACACGCATATTTTCTTTGGCCTCTTCGATATTTTTCGGTTTGGGTATCACGGGTTCCATCACCCCCGCACCTACAGGTACGATCTGCGAAAGGTCAATGTTTATCCCCTCTCGCTTCGCATAGCGCTGCAACTCAGCATAGACATTATCGGCCCGCGATTTGGATAGATTCAGTGCCGCTTGCATCGTTACCGACGGATCCGGATTCCCTCCTCCGAATGCGCCCCCCTTTATCAATTCCATTACCTCTTTGGTGCGATTGAGATCGAGTGACTTACCGTTCATGAAGTATCGATAGTTTCCATTGGTGCCGTTTTGCTGAATGAGCCCTTTGGAAATTCCGCTCTTGATCAGATCCAGCAGCGTCTTCGTTGGATCGGAATGTCCTCGAATGATGACGCGAGCATTTCCAAACTTGCTGGCTTCCCTGAGCGCACGAGCAAAATCCGAACCGTAGCGATCTGCGGAAAAATCCTTTTGGTCCGGTTCGAATCCAATCGTAAAACTTACAATCGTGTTTGCGTCAAGATTGTCGCCTAAAAACAACTCAGTAGATTCCGCCGTATTCTTTTCAAACTTTTCAGTGGATTTAAGCTCGGAGTATTCGATCTCCGCCAGCTTTGCGATCGCCTTGTAATCGAAGTCATTGGGGTCGAAACCATTGCGTCCTTTGGCGTATCCCCAACTTGTTGCCAAGTCGATCGCTTCCCCCATCTTTCCGGTGAAGCCGCTCAGGTTCCCCTTGTCGAGAAAGAAAGCCATTTGGCCGGTCAAGCCAACGAACGAGCAATCCAACAACAGGCCATGTGCATCCTCCTCCAACGTCGGAATAGTCTCCTTGCCAAAGATGCGTTGCGATAAGCTCAAAACTTGTTCGTATTCCTTCGAGAGTTTTTTCGATTCGGAATAATTGCGGCGTAGGGCTACTAATTTATCGGTTGCCTTAAGTTGTCCAGCTACAAATTTCTTTACCCAGTCTTTGTTGGCATCGTACCAATCGCGTCGAACGGCATAGACGTCTGCGATCGATCGGCTCATCTGCGCGGTGCTATTGACCACGTGAGCGCCAGCAACAGTACCCTCTGCCCCCGTTCCAACCTCGGTGAGTCCGGTGCTCAAACCCATCATGTCCGGAGTGATAACACAGCATGCATCGATGGTCGGGTCTTTGCGAAATGCTTCGGCAGGGCCACCTGGTCCGGTAATATCTTTGGTCCAAATGATGGTTACGTCGGACTTCTTGAGATTAGCTGCACCCAGCGAATCATATAGGAGGCCGACGTGTGGGCCACCTTGCTGGCACGCAATCTTCTTGCCCTTAAGATCGTTCAAGTTACGAATGACTTTTCGTCCGACGATATGATCACCTGCGCTCCAAGATAGCTGCATGATGATGACGGGTTTGGTTTTTGGGTCCGCACCAACTACCTCACCCGCTAGGCCTATCATGTGCATGGTCCCGCGAAGGAACGGCGATTTGCCTTGTACGTAGTTGCGCACTTGCCCAACGAAGTCATCGCCGTTCACTAACTGGATATCGAGACCTGATTGTTGAAAAATAGACGAGGGTTTGGTTTTGAGATCGCCGTTCGCTAGGAACGTGGCAACGTCGCCTCCCCAAAGAATGTATGGAACTTCAACAGTGCCTCCCTTAGCGACAGACCCGGATTTCACTGGGCCAAGCAAATCAGCGAATCGTTCTTGGGCCAACAACGGCGAGGCAAGCAAGAATATAACGGACAGCAATGCCGTAAATGCAGTTCGAAATTGGGTTTTTATCATGATGTTTTGGAGGTAGATGCGTTAAGGCGAGCGGAAGGGTTGCGTTGTAGTAGCTTGAGCCCCTGGCCCGAGTGACACACGGCCCGGGGGGGCGCTACTGAGTGACACACGGCCCGGGGGGGCGCTACTGAGTGGCACACGGCCCGGGGGGCCATGCTACTGAGCAACACACGGCCCGGGGGCCCATGCTACCTTAGTATAGCTGACTCCAGAGGTCGAATGGCGCCGCTGCGCGGGTAAAACCAGTCTCTGTTTCCCTAGTGGATTCCCTGTAGTTCTAAAAGGCGAATTTCATCTTCCATCAGGGCGCGGTCTTTTTCGGAAATGTTTGGGTCCGGCAGCAATGACCTCCGCGTGCAGTTTATCAGCGCTTGCAATGTCTGATATCGCCGCGTCTGCTTAATCGCTGGTGACATGAAGTCGCGAATGATGCTTTTGAGGTCGTCTTGATCTTTTGGGGGGATCGCTTTGAATTGACTTCGCAATGCCGCAAAACCGGCAGACGAAAAGTCCTGTTCCAACCCTTCGGTATGCAACCAATTTACAAGTTCGTCATTGTCGATCTTCGTAGGTTTAAGCATCCACCGGATAAATTCCTTTCGATCTTCGCCTATTGGATCGAGAATTGGGATGATCAAATCCCCAACGCGCCCTGGACGGCGAATGTCGGGTGAAAGCAAATGTATTCGAGCAGTCATCAATAGCCAAATGACTTTTCCTCTCAGCTTTGGATCGCTCATCATTCCTTGAATCTTGCCGGTGAGTCGTCGCTCCGTCTCATGAGCACCTTCGCCAACACCACCAAATTGTGTGTCCGCTTCGTCAACAAAGATGACGACTTTTTCCAATGCTTCCAATACGCGTCGAAGCCTCTCAAAGATAACGTCAGTTTGTCCGAACCATTGGCTGCGAATGTTCTTTAGTACCAATACGGGCATATCCAATTCGGCCGCCACGGCTTCAAAGATGAAAGTCTTACCGCCACCAATCGGCCCTGCGATTGCAGCACCCGGAAGAGCGCGATCGTCCGGCAACTTCATGCGAGGTATCAAGTAAACGTTCAAGAACTCTTTCAGTTTCGAGAATCCAATCACGTCCTTCAAGGACTGCGATGGCTTTTTGAATTCAATAACATCTTCACCCAACTGCGATTGAATAAACTGCTCAACTTGCAGCGTGGTATCTTGTCGCTCAATCGGCTTCTGTGCATAGTCAGCAGCTAAAAGCAACTGACGCATCGCGTGGAGGCTCAGTCCGGCCGTTGCCTCAGCTACGGTATCTGGCGACTGCTGCACAAATCGATTGCCACCCATCGAACCATGACATTGGATAAAATGCTTGCGTGACGCTAAATCCGGAGCGGCTACATCGATCGAGACGACTTGAGGCATCCGCGAAATACGGGGATGAATCAGGCTTCTAGACTCAGCGAAGAGCAAAACCGTGTCTTTGCCGCCAAAGAATGCTGGGTCGCCAAACCAGTCGGTCACGATAGCAATGCGACGCACTTGAGCATCGTTCATCCTGGCTAAATCCCCATCACCAGCGGGAAGCAGCATGTCAGCCCCCTCGATCATTATTAGAAGGTTCTCTTTCAAGCAAGTCCGAGAACAAATGGTCAGCTGCCGCATGAATTCTAAAGCTTGCGTCGCATTGCCAATAGCATCTCGCAAGTATTGATCAAACTCGCGTCGTCTCAGATCGAATTTGCTACCATCGTTGAGCACCTCTCGCATCGGAATCGCATCGACGGAGATTCCGTTTTTCCAAGCGGACCAAGCTTCACGTAGTTTCACTTTGTCTTCTTCGGTAACGCGAACTGGGCCGTTCAATTCATAGACGACTTGAATCAAGCCTGGGATTTGTGTTTTCGTCTGAATAAACGCGAGCAAGGGCACATACTGCTTGCCATCAAAATAAAGGTCGTAAATATTTCCCGAGATCACAATGGAACGAGCTTGGCCCGAATTGATGATTCGAGCGAGGTGTCCAAAGAATGGATAGGAGGTCGTGGGCAAATCGCCTGTAGGTACTTGAATCGAAACAGTACTCATGGTCTTCGAAGGGCCTTCAATTTAGGGCAAGCCAAAACGAGGTTGCAAATGGCAACAAAAGCGGCGACGAACCTGCTGATAGCTTGGTGATTGTAGACGATCCGCTATGCTTTTGGAGCACCTGCTTTTCAGAGGCAATCAATCCAGAGAACCGCATGCAGATTTTTGTTCAAATTCATTCTCTTCCAGACAAACGCATACCGCAGACTTTCGAGAATCTCATTGCGTTATTGGCAAACATACCTGGACTGATCTTTGAAATGGACGGCTCTTTTGTATGGGTTGACCACCAATCCGCGCGAGCTTGCCAAATGGATGGCATGGTCTACGACCGCCAGGGCGGAATCGAATACATCGAGATAAAGGGTGCATGTAGTCCCCATCAATGGAATACTCTTTGCCAAGCAATATGTGAGAACGCGATAGGACCACCGATGGAATATTCCGCTATCGACTCCCGTGTGCGAGTGCACCTCGTTACGAAAGGTTGCTGGTCTACAGCCAGCGAGATTGCGATTCAACTCACGGTAAATGGTGAAAACTAGTTGGGACCAACCCCAATTCATTGAGCGTCTGCGGAATGCTGACGCTGGCAGCGTCAGCCACGTTGAGGACGCTGCCAGCGTCCTGTAATAATCAGGATGTCACTACCGTCGGCGGCTGATCCATCCAACCAGGAAAGCCAACACGGCAGCGACTGCCAAGAATGGGCCGGTCACGTAAAGTGTTTTCGGTCTATAAATAAAAAGCCCAGCGGCAAATAGTATTGCGATGAAGAGACTCATGCCGCTCGGCGCACGCCAAAGCATTTCAATCGCTGGCCAGGCAAGCCAAGCGCACATCAGAACGATGCCAACTTTTCCGAATGTGTCCGATGCCAAACTTGTGTCTTTGGACAACAGGGATGGCTGCAGACGCAACACCACCGCGAACAGCATGAGTCCGAGAGAGGCAATCAGTACTAGCCAACGTACATTAGCCATTTCGCTCTGTGGAACCTGTCGATGTGGCTTTGATTTTTGATTCGAGCCCGCAGATTTGGCCGCCATTAGTAAGCCTCCAGCAACCTGAGCCAACGTTGCAGTTTGCCGAGAACTTGAGAATCCTGCATCTTGGCCGCTGTCATTTCTTCGGGGTGATAGGCTACGCTGTAGCCGATTTTTTGGGCCTGCTCAACAAAGAGGTTAAGTGTAGGGTCAGTTCCATTGATAAAGAAATTGATCGATTTAAGCGGTTCTGTAGCTGGCACGCGAGCACGAGCTGGAATCTTGGCATTGCAAAGCCAAATACCTCGATAGGTTTCTGCCCCTTGGAGCCCCGTAATGAAGCCCGGCAACATTCCGGACGAAATCCCGCCAACACAAATGCGTCTCCGATCGATGGTGTAGTTTGTCGCAACATACGAACGAAGTCGGACTCCAATTTCGATCTCGTCTAGCGACCATGCTTTTTCGTCCGCCGATTGAGTCACGACAATGATCCATCGATTGTCCCTTGCAAAAAGCTCCCAGGCGTCGGCCCACTGCTTTTGATCTTGAGCGCCGGCTTCCGCAAAGACGATTAACAGGCCGTGGGGAATCGTATCCGAATAGTTCGACGGGACGATTGCAAAAGCCTTGTTCTTGACGTCGCCTAAGGGCAGTTGAACGGTTCCTCTAGCGCCTTTGGGTTCCGCCGCGTCATCTGGTACGGCCACTTTTATGACCGGCCATTCAAAGTCGCGTTCCGGATGAGTCTCGAATGCAACTTCGGCACTTCTCGTGGTTCCGTCTTTTTCTAGTTTCAACACGATCGGTTCTCGGAAATCGAGGAAGGCAAGTCGAGTGTCAAGGGGCGACTTCTCATCCATCGTCCACTCACCAATACCTACAATGGAATCACCCACTCCGATACGAGCTTTCTCTGCAGGGGAATTGGGCAATACGCCTATCACTTGGGGTGAAGATGGCGGACTAGCCGGATCCATGACCACGCCCAAGAACGGCTCCCGATAGGTGGGTAGGTCCTTGACTAGCCTCACGTCGAATTGCTTGGTTGCTCCTTCGCGTTCGACCTCAAAGACCATGCTTTGCTCTGCGTCCAACGTCCCCATTACATGCTTGAGTTCGGAGTGCATTGCAACTACCTGGAGTCCCTCGCGTCTAGGCCCAGCCCTAACAATTCGGTCGCCAGCCCGCATGCCTGACTTGGCCGCAGGCGAGCCTGGAGTGACTCCACTCAATAGGACATCAGGTGCAAATTCATCCGGGCTTTGAGTTCGGAAGCCAGCTTTGCCCGGGTAGATATCTTCGCCAAGTTGTAGCTTAGGCAATCGTTCCAAAATATCGGAAAGCGGTACTGCAAAACCGACACCCGAGTCGTACCATTGTTCAACCTCGCCCTCTGTCGCTATGCCCGGATTGATTGGAACAAGGATTCCCATGACTTTCCCTCGCAAATCAATCAAAGGTCCACCGTAGTTTTGTGGCGATATTTTGGCATCGGTTTGTATCGCTTTGTTCCAAATTCGGCCTTGAGCGCTCAATATGCCAACGCTGCGGCTAGCGACTTTGAAATCGAAGGTCTTGCCCAGAGCAATGGCCCATTGTCCAACTAGCCAAGCCGATTTGTCGCTTGCTTTTGCCGCTCTCAACGGTTTGTCTGTATCGATTTTCAAAAGCGCGAGTTCGCGACTATGATCGCGGGCTACAAGCTTAGCAGCTTTCCGCTGTTCGTCGGGCAATACCACCGTGATGGAGGCTGGCTGTCCTCGAAACTGAAAGATGCTGGTAACGATCCAACCGTCCGAGGTAAGTATCGTTCCGGTGGATGGCCCTGACGCCACGAATTGTCTGTTGACAATCTCTTGGCCACCGAACGTCTCCACTTGAACAACGCAGTCCTGAGAAAAATCTGCGGCCGCTTGAAAGGCCTTTTGTTCTTGTTCATCCAAAGGAGGATCACCTCCGAACGATTCAACGTTAGCGCACCTAACTATCGCAATGCTCCCCATCGCAATGCACAGCAAATTTTTGGATCTATGGACGAACATGGATTCGAATCAATTCTTGTCCGCGTTGGACGAGCACGTAAAAGGAATCGGCGCGATTGATGGTTGCGAGCATCTTTTCAAGACTCTTCCGTGAGTCAGCTCGTTGGTCGTTCAACAACAAAATCAAGTCGTTTGTTTGCAACCCTGCCCGGCTTGCGATTGAGCCATCTCGAACATGGTCAACATACGGCGGTGTTTTTGCCAGGACATCTGGGATCAGAGTGATTCCGAGATCACTGATCCGATGCGGTTGTGCGACGGATTTTAGCCCCGACGCTTGAACCGAAGTGTTTCCTGACAGGATACGATCGACGGACGATTTCACAACGTCCATCGGCAATGCATAGTTGAGCCAGATTCCAGCTTGTTCATCTCGAATCTCCTTTCCCAGTATTCCAACCAATCGACCTTGTAGGTCGATCAGAGCTCCACCGGACGCACCTGGGTTGTTCGTCATCGCATCCAAAACATAAACTCGACCTTGATAGAGCGATTTGGTTTTGCCACGTCGGGTTGTCAGAGAGGTCAATGCCATTATCACCCCTTTTTGCGCGCTGCATGACTCGTTGCCAGCCGCGATTCCAAACAAGTTACTAATGGCAAAGACGCGTTGTCCGGGCGAAGCCGGTACGGCTTTCGACAGATCAAAACCAACGAGGCCGCCATCGTCGACCTTAAGAATGGCTAGTTCGTTTTGTGGATCCATTCCAACCATGGTTGCATCCAATCGTCGGCCATCAAAGGTTACGACTCTTACTTTTGCAACGTCGAGCACGGTGCTCCAACTGGTCAAGATATGGCCGGAGTTGTCGATGATAATACCGCTTTGATAACTCTCCAAGCCGCGTGCACCACCAGCTCCATAAAGTTTGACCACTTTTTCCTGGCTCGTTGCAATGAGCGTTTCATTGTTGATAGCAGCATTTGCATCGCGTCCCGAATCCGCTGCATGCAAAGGACCGGTGACATGCAATAGCAAGGGAATTTGAAGAATGCAAACGAAAAGATTTGTGGTAGCGGAACATCGCCATGTGTCCGGTTTTGAGATACCACTCGCAGTCAGTCGCTTAACCAAATCGAGCTGCGAATTCGTAAAAATATTCATCAGAGGCCGGGCCTCGCAGTTACTTCGCTTTTTTGCAATTGACCTATCGAGACAACGAATTGTGATTCTAGTCCATACGCCAATCGAATCGTTTTTGGAGTTGCTCGTCCGTCCACGGATTCGTACTTTTCAATAAACAATTCGACAGGGTCTGTTTGTTTGTCAGAGAATACCTCGATGACCTCAATGAGGCCGGTATCGGGAGAGGTATACACCATTACATCAAAGTCGCTCACCGTGATCCGAGTGACGTCAAATAGTTTTTGGCGACCGACGATTGGGTTTTGCCCCAGATAGACGGCCTCACCCATAAGTCGCGGACCGACGCGATTCCATTGTTGCCAAATCCGCATGCCCATGAGGGCACCAACGGACGAACGCTGTTTAATCCATTTTGGCCATCCTTGAATTGGATGGACCGTGTCGGTTTTGTCGCCAAGTCGAAGTGTGAGGTTGGTATCAGACAATAGCATTTCGACGTTTAGGTTCTCACCTGGGATTTCGCCGATTATCTTCCAGGATTCCGCAGTGCTTGACCAATCGCCATGGGTGGATTGCAATCCGAGAATCCGATCCAATTCAAAACGATTGAAATAATAATTTGAGAAGCCTCGTTTTTCCGTATAAAGGTCGTCGACTGCATCTTTCTTGACTGGCTTGGTCGGCTTTGGGGCTTCCAGTTTGTCTTTGTCGCCTGGAATCGGGTTCTTTCCTCCAGGTGGTTTGCGTTGAGGCTGTTTCTGGGGTGATTCGCCCTGGACTATTTCCTCAAGCTCGCTTGCTAAGTGCAAGCTTTGCAATCGAATGTACGTCTCAGCTACGCCCGAATCATTTCGGTAACGAATGGGGATTCGCCATTGGTCCGGGAAGATGCCAAGGATGTTTTTTAGCTGGTTGGTAGTTGCGACGTCACGGTCTCCTAGTCGCAAGATTTCATCGCCATAACGAATACCTCGCCTGTAAGCGTCACTGCTTTCGAGAATATTGGAGACAGCAACCTTGCCGTTGTTCTCGGTGGTCACGGTAAAACCCAGAGTGGCGTGATCCACCACTCGTCCCGAACGCAATTGTGAGAAAAAATTCATGGCTTGTTTGATGGAAATGGCGTATCCAACGCCGACGTTTACCCGTCCTCGCTTCTCGAATGAGCAACGGCCGTTGATTCCAATCAGCTCCCCTCGGATATTGAAAAGCGGTCCTCCCGAGTTGCCTGGGTTGATCGCCGCGTCCGTTTGAATGCAGTCGCTGTATTCGAGAATGGTTCCGCTCGGATATTGGTATCTTCGAACGCCACTAATCAAACCATACGATATGGATGGTTGAAGATTAGTCGCCAATACAAATGGATTGCCGGCAGCAAAACACCACTGACCGATTCTGACGATGTCGCTGTCGCCAATTGCAGCGACAGGAAAATCGGTTCGCCCGACCATCTTCAAAACCGCCAAGTCGCCTGTTGGATCGCTTCCTGCAACCACAGCGTCGTACATTTTTCCGTCGTTAAGTCCGCAACGCATACGATGCCCAAATGGGCTCGAGACGTGGAAATTGGTTAGCACATAGCCATCCGAAGAAACGCATACACCACTGCCCCCGCCCTGGCCGTCAGTTCCATAGACCGCTACGGTCGAACGCGAGGCCCGCTGCATCGCTTCCACGCGTTGCTGCTGGGCCGCCAAGACCGCTTCGTTAGGTACCGGTGCAGACTCAAGATTGGTCACGTCCTCTTGGGCACCGCAATTGGACTCCAGAAAAGATCCAACGCCGAAAAGAACTAGCCCCAAATACAACACGACCTGTTTTCGTCGTTGTCGCGTCATCGTTTGAGCCTTGGTTGTTTCCATGTGACTTCCGTACCTATCATAAGCTTCGATTTGCAAATGACGACAAGCTTTGTTTTCTTTTCGGGTTTCAACTGGATATCAAGATCGGCGAAGTCCCTATTGTGTGGGAGGAGCTGTTCGGTGACTTGAACATCATCTTGCCAAATTTGTATCGTTAAGTCGGTCCGTTGCTGACCCTCGTCTGTCCGTTCGACGCGACATTGCAACGACGAAAAACCTTCAGGCACTCGAAACACGTAGTGCCCTGGGCTGGGAAAGTAGAGATCTTTTTCCGACGCGAGCGACGTCGGCAACGGTGCTCTTCCATTCACAATAAATCTGGGCGCATAGGCTCGGTCGATGCTCGCGATAGGTGTTTTGAATTCGATTTGTTTTTCGGAGAAAGCATCCAATGACTCAACCTCGGACAGCCAACGAATATTCGCTGAAGCGTAATTGATGCTTAGAATCTTGGACGATGGAATGGAGATCGTGATCCCTTGCGAAGTTCTTAATTCCAAGGAATTGGACTTCAACGAAAACGATTCCGCCATCCAAACCGAATGATCTATTGTGTTGACTTCGAAGGTCGGCTTGACTCGCTCCTGTTCGCGTTGAAACCAAACTAGTCCGATCAGTTTTTCGGTGGGAATATCGATCTGTTGGCCATCGAGATCGAACAGTACGCTTGCTTCCTGCACTTGTATAATGACTCCGTTAATTCGGTCGATGCTATTTCCAGGTCGTTGTACAATGAGTGCATCTGCGTTCTTTGTCTCCAGGATTGCACCTTGCCATGCACCGTCGAGTTCAGGTGCAATTGCTCTTAGAAGCACTGCTCTCAACGACTTTGAAGGTATTGCGATTTCTGTCTCAGATAAATCTTTCAATCGCCAGCCGTTGACGGACTTACCGATAAGCCTCTCGCCGAAGGCTTTGGATCCGTCCATAAAATAGAGGGTGACCGGAGGAACTTTTGAGTTCAATCTATTGTCGAAGTTAATTCGGCCGATATTGTTCGCAATGTTTTCTATTTTTTCCGACTTCGTTTGGACGACAACCCTATCCGAATCCGCCGAAATAAGCGTTCCAACAACAGGTGGGCCGCTTAACATCGAAACGGAAACACTTTTAAGCGGGACGTTAACCGTTTGGCCTAGCAAATTCTCTTGCCGTACTAACGTGCAAGCTACGCAGAGGTAAAGCGAGACCACGAACGATGTACATCGAATGCGAAGCGTGGTCGATTGCCGTTGTCGATTGAATGGCAGCATGATGATAATAGAGGAACGGACATTTACCGCTGGTAGTATAACGCAATGACCACTTCTTCGTTACCAACGGACTTTGTGACTCTCTAAAAAGCGATCGGTTTTTGAGATGAAAGCTGCTTATTTTCGAACGACGGGCTCACCAGACGTCATTGAATTCGGTGAATTGCCTGAGCCGGCCTGCGGGCCAGACCAAGCGATTGTGAAAGTTCGAGCGGTTTCGCTCAACCCAATTGACACTTACATTCGTAACGGAGCAAACTACTGGCCGCTGCCCAATCCGTATATTCCAGGGTGCGATCTAGCCGGAGAAATCGTAGCGTTAGGTTCAAACATCAAGCACTTTTCGGTCGGCCAGCGCGTTTGGGGAAGCAATCAGGGATTGATGGGGCGGCAAGGGACGTTTGCCGAACTGATTGCCGTCGATTCCAAATGGCTCTATCCCTCGCCGGAATTTGCAGACGACACAGAAATGGCAGCAATTGCATTGGTTGGTATAACGGCTCATTTGGGATTGTTCCAACATGCCATGTTGCAACCGGGAGAAACCATCTTTGTTCGTGGTGGCACGGGTGGTGTTGGCTCCATGGTCGTCCAAATGGCCAAAGCGATTGGTGCACAGGTTGTCACGTCCACGGGCTGCCCTGTCAAAGTTGCGAAATGCCTTGAGTTGGGGGCCGATCACGTCATCAACTACAACGAAGCAAGTGAGGCCGAAGAGATTCGACGCTTTGCTCCAAACGGAGTGCAGGTATTTTGGGAAACGCTCCGAGAGCCGGACTTCGACCTCGCGATCGGCTCACTAGCCGAAGAGGGACGCATGATTCTCATGGCTGGGCGCGATGCAAGGCCAGCTTTTCCGGTAGGTCCATTTTATGTAAAGGGCTGCTCGCTCCATGGATTTGCGATGTTCAAGGCTTCAGCCAATCTGCAACAAGTTTGCGCATCCGATATCAATCATTGGATGACTTCGAACCTGCTTAAAGCCCAAATCGATCGCATATTGCCATTGGAAGAAACTGCTCAAGCACATCGATTGCAGGAAGCGAATACGGTCCAAAAAAAGGGTGTTTTGTTGGGCAAAATTGTGCTAAGGGTCTAAACTCCAAACACGTCGTTCGAAGAAGAACCCTCACAATCGTCTCAATCCATTTAATTATCATTCGGCCAATTGAACGACCGCTTGATACGGCTGAAAGAAGTTTGCCAATTCGTGGACATGACCTACATTTGTGTTGGCTTCCCAACAAATCAATCGTGTCATACGCCCACGCACTAGGATCAATGCATTATGAGCCCGGCTTCATCGCTCAATCCATCACAGCCCGTCACCGATGATTCATTCGTGGATCGCCGTCAACAATCGGGAAATGCGGAACGAGGCGAGCGAAGGCAATTCGGAAACTCCTATAAGAACTTATCGCCAGACGGGCGACAATTGGCCGAAGCGATCGATGCTTACAAGGTCGAAAATCATCGCCGTTATATTACCACCGATGAATTGCTCGGTGTGTTGGGGAATTTAGGATACAAACGGTCAGAGTAATAGCAGGAAAAAGATGTTGGTAAAAGATGAACACGATCGGCTGGCCGAAATCAAAACACCTTAGCCTTGGTCACATTTTTTACTTACCATTTTTCTGCCTAACACGTTAGCGAGCTATCTGTGGATCGTTAATAGCCTGATCCAACCACGGATAACGCTGATATCACGGATAGAGCGATAAACTGGCTGTCTCGAACACTGCAGGTGCAAGGCCATTTTGGGTAGTTGTCACGGAGAGGACGAGCAAGCGGTGTTCGCCGAGTTATGCGAAATCGTGGAGGAAACGATCAAGTTGATAGAGAAAGACGGTAAGCCATTTCCAGCGTACGAGAGGATTTTTTTCCCCGTTTTAAACTGTTATAATGGACTTGTATCGCAACCAGGAGTAAATCACACATTCCCGGAATCTGGCCACGACAATGAAGCGCTTCTTAAAGAATCCATTCCCAGGGATGAACCCTTGGCTGGAAGGCTATTGGGGGGATGTCCACACCAAACTAACGACCTATTCCTGCGACGCGATTCAGCATGCGTTGCCGGGCGGTTTGCAAGCGCGAGTCGAAGAGTACTTGGCAGTCGAGGAACAGTTCGGATCTGCGTCGTCCAGTTCACGAAGAATATCACCTGACATTTCCGTCTTGCAATCGGCTGTGTATCCAGAATCACGTTCGCCAACAGCGACGGTTGCCATCGACAATGCCGAAGAGCCATTCGTGTTTCGAAGACAAAGCGAACCGCAGACGCTTCGCAATATCCAAATCATTGACGTGAAGGCCGGTCGTCGGGTCGTCACCGTCATCGAATTCCTGAGTCCAGCGAACAAGACGGTCCGTGGCAGACAACACTATCAGAAAAAGCAGCGAGAGCTGATCGAAGCGTCGATCAATGTGGTCGAGATCGATCTGCTTCGACGAGGCGAATGGGTGATCGCGGCCGACGAAGTGGACTATCCAGTTCACTGTCGAGGGCCATATCGCATCTGCGTTACTCGAGCCGGAACATTAGACGAGGGTGAAGCCTATCCGGCATCCTATGGGTTTCCACTACCTCGCGTCCGAATTCCATTGCGGAAAGACGACGCCGACATTCGCTTACCGCTTCAAGAATTGCTGAATCAATCCTATGAAAATGGGCGTTACGGCGAAGACTTCGACTACGACCTACCACCGGACATACCGCTTGAGCCAGTCGACGAAAAAATGGTTCACGAGTTCTTGAGCCAGTAGCACAGGCACGTCGTTGGACTCGTCCGACAAATTTTCCTTGAACGCTTCCAGTGCCTCCAAATCTCGCTGGTTTCGGTAGTACGATATTGGGATGACGTATTTTGGCGATCGCTTCCGCTTCGGAACGCATGGATTTTAGTTCTTCTGGGCTAGCGTCAAACCCCGCTCGCAAGCGTTTGATCGCCAATTCGCGTTTAAGCGTTGGATCTCAAGCTTCATAAACGATGCCGATGCCGCCGCGACCCAACTCGCCAACGATGGCGAAACGGTCTATGGCTACAAATTCGCGCTGTAATTCATGCTCTCGCTCGGTTGAGTTCTCGTTTCGGCTAACTGAATGCATGGCGCTTTGGCCATCCACTCGTTCGGGGTGCAATTCCTCAACAAGAGCATTCAACACGGTGGAAAATGCTTGCAATATTGAGATTTCACAAAGCGTACCTTAAGACTACAGTCACTTGAA
>JANLRK010000054.1:0-15427 GCA_031361585.1 Pirellula sp.
CGCGAGTCGTTGAAGTTGCTGTTCGATCCAGACTTTTCGGTGGTCGTAGTTTTTGCCAGTAACTGGGTCATTTCCAAGAAGAAAGCAACGACGCACGACTCGGGCAAAAACATGGCAAATTGCAACCTCGCTAGGATCGAAGACTTCGGCTCTCGACATGCGTCCCATAACGGTTTTCCCGGAAGAAGGTTCTCTGATAATTGGAAAGACTGTTCATACGAAGAATTAGACCAATCGGCAACACAAAATGCTACCACCCCCCCGTAAAATACCTGTGTCCCCATGTTTCCTCTACAGGAAGGGGGTTGTTCGACAGTGTGTTTCGACCTAACAAATCGTATGGATCCGTGGTGTAGTCGATTGCGAAATTTGCATCGTAGAAGTATCGCGTTATTCCCGTTAACCCATTCTCCTCTGTCTTTAGCAGTTGATTCGGCCAATAGGCGTACGTTGTATTGATTGTTGCATCCGCTTGCAGCCAATTGTAGTTGGTTAGCTGGTCATTTCCGTTATAGGTGAAAGTTTGAGACGACTTGCGATAGGCGTCCCAAGTCGTACGATCTGACGCTTTCATCGTCCAACGCCGGGTGCCATAGGAATCAGACCATAAGAGGTCATTGTTTTCCTCAAGGACCAATCTCGGCGCCGACGAAAGCGACCAGCCTTTGCCCCACGCGCTCTTGTCATCAAATACGCAACCTAAATAATCGGATGATTGCCGGTCACGGACTAAGACGTTTGCGTAGCCACTGTTGGCAAGGAGCAAATACGGATAAGCCAATCCAACGTCAGGAATTAAAAATTGTATTGGAGATTGAGTAGGTTGATAAACGAGCCGCACCTGCATTTGAAATTTGTAAATTCCAGAATGAGCAACTGTGTTCGGTAACTGGACCGCGAGATCAAAGTTGAGTTCCGTAGTTGAATTTGCGAATACCAAGGTAGTCCAGGATGACGGATCGAGATTGTCTCCCCAAAGTAATCTTGCCTGAACCGAGGCCGGCAAGCTGCTAGCTAGCCAGCAAATCGCTTAACCACAGAGACATGAGGAACACAGAGTGTTTGCCCACCACCTCACGTTTCGAATACCACAGGCTTGCCCTGTGGATCGTTCTGCTTCCAGGCTACAGAGCGAGGCGCGAGCGTTGTCATCCTTTAGCCAAGAAACCTGAACGAACCGCCGCCCACGGCCATACGGGATTCCGAAAATACTTCGCGCCGCGAATACTTTACATTACGGCTGGTACGAAAAACCACACGAGAGTTAACACGACGCAGATCGTGTACGCCACAAACAAACTCGGGCGAAATACGCGCAACGGTACATAAGCGTCACTTCTTTCGAATAGTTTGCCTAAGACTCGCCAATAATACCCCGCTGCAATAACGGCGTTAAAGGCCATCAACACGGCCATCGCAATCGACCAAGGATCTTTGGTCCCAGCTGCGACGGTTCCCATGAAGACCAGAAACTTTGCCCAAAATCCTGCTGTCAGCGGCAGACCAATCAAGCTGATCAAACATACCGTCATTCCGATGGATGCTGCCGGGCGGCGATAAAACATACCAGATAAATCTCCGACCAATTGCGTCTTGCCTCCCGCCGCCTCAATCTCACCCAAGCAGGCGAAGAATCCGAGGGTCATCGCCGCGTATGCCGCAAGATAGGAGAACAATACATTCGGCTCCGCATTCTGCCTAAGCAACGCGGTCAAAGCAAGCAACAGATAGCCCGTGTGTGCCACGCTCGAATACGCCAACAATCGTCGTAGACTGCTCTGAGCAGACGCCATGAAGTTACCGACCAACATCGTCAATGCCGCACTTACGAACAGTACCGGTATCACGACCCCAACCGCCTCTGTCCCCAAACCTGTCCCTAACACTCGGATCAATGCGACAAAGCCCGCCACCTTGGGCAGGTAACTCATGATGCCGGCTAATGTCAAACTTGTTCCCTCGAAAACATCCGGCGCATAAAAATGAAATGGTACTGCGGCAATTCGAAACGCAAGGCCACACATGACCAATACCACAGCGAACGATACCATTCGGCCGCCCGACGCATAGCTGTTTTGAATCTCTTGCAAGTTGGTTGTACCAGCGTATCCATAAAGGTAGCTGACCCCCAACAAGAAGAAACAGGATGCAAACGCGCTCATTAGAAAGTACTTCATGGTCGCTTCGGAGCCGGCATTGTCCCCCTTGGAAATTCCAAGCATGATGTACGTTGGAATACTGATTAGCTCAAGTCCCAGAAACAGAGATACCAAGTCATTGGACGCCCCCACCACAGGGATCGCTCCGATGATGATTAACAAGCAACCGTAGTACTCACCGAGATTGGCCTTGGGTGCCGTCGACCATGACATCAAAATCAGAATCAATCCACCCAAAAGTGCGAGCCGTTCCGACGCCAATGCGGTTTGGTCAAATCGAAACAATCCTGAACCAAGTTCGGCAGGAACAGTTCGCAATAGTTCCAAAATCGCAGCGAACGCAAGAATGACTAGCGAAGTCACTGCGACCCCTGTCCGTTGCCCGTGCACGTCCCTTGCCGACCCCGGTTTTAGAACCAACGATGCTGCCATCACTACGGAACCACCCAGGATCAACGTGATCGCTGGGGCCATAAGCGAGAGAGAGGATTTTATATTTTCGAGTGTATCCACAGTAGTTTCAGACCCTTAATTGGTCGATTGCGATATTGAATTTCTAAGGATTGGATTGGGCCAGTAGTTGGTCGATTTCTGAATGGACAGCCTTGGAACTCGGTTCCGAAATGCTGGAGATGCGAGCAATGTCCCTCTCGATCAATTGAATCGTGGCCTGCGGTTGGACTCCAATGAACAAACAGACTGCGGCCATTGCCACTAGTGGCGAAAATTCTTTGAATTCGATATCGCCCGTCAAATCAACAGATAACTTGCTTTGACTCTTTCCGTCGCTACCAAATAGGAGTCGCTGAACGATTCGCAAACCGTACCAGGCTCCCAACACCGTTCCAAGAATTGCAACTCCAGCAAAGAGCCCAGAGACTCGAATCATGCCCGACATCGCAAGCACCTCCCCAACAAATCCATTCAGTCCAGGAAGTCCTGCTCCTGCCAGCGTAAAGAACACCATCATCACTCCAAGCCTGGGGTAAATCGCCGCCAACCCGCAATCCTGCTGGTCCAAGGAAATCTTGCCGCGACGCTGTTCAAGCATGGCTAGCATCAGAAACATTCCACAGGTAATAATCCCGTGATTGAACATTTGAATCGCAGCGCCGGTAAGACCTTCGGTGTTCATCGACATAAGCCCTAACGTGATGAACCCAACGTGGCTGAGCGAACTATAAGCCAGCACTCGCCTTAAATCGCTTTGAGATAAAGCAACCATCGCACCATAAACAATTGCTAAAGCCCCGAGTCCACCAAAAAGCATCTGCGCGTATGTACTCAAAGCAATAGGCGTCAAGGGAATAACGATGCGAATAATTCCAAACACGCCTAGCTTCGCAACGACCGAGGCGATGAACGCCGTCGTATTTGGATGGGCTACGGCGTACGTTGTCGGCAACCAGGTGTGCAAAGGCAAGATGGCGAGCTTGATGCCAAAACCCAAAAGCAGCAGCCAGACGATCCATTGCTCTTTCAACGCAATTAGATTCACGGCGCTGGCCGATTCGCCAGCTGCCGACCCAATCGCCGCCTGTTGGGCTTGTAGCGCAATGGATGAAAGTTCCTGTAGTGAGACGGTCGAGGCCCGGTCGTGGGTAGCAGAGTTTAATGCCAATCCAATCAAACCTAACACCATCGGCACGCTACCCACCAACGTGTACAAGAGGAACTTGCGGGAGGCGTTGAGCGACTCGGCACGGTTTCCCCAGCCATTGATCAGCAAAACAAGCGGCAATAACACCGCCTCGAAAAACAAATAAAAGGACAGCAAATCCATCGATAAAAATACGCCTAACAACATGGACTGTGCAATCAGCATCAAAGCTAAATACTGGTGCAATCGTTCCTTGATCTGAATCGTTGCAAGACTCATTGTGACCAGCCCAACAATCCCCGTTAGAAGCACAAGCAACGCGCCAATGCCATCGGCCCCGAATTGCAATTGCCAACGAACGGGGTGCCCCGCCACCGACACCGGCAGATGAATTTGCAACCAACTGGGTTCATAGACCAACCGAGGCAAGATCGTTGAGTTACTTTGGGCAACGTTGGGCACGCTCGATGTGTAGGCTTGACCAACCAATAAAAGACTCAAAGCCAAAACGACTGCGGCAGCTCCTACAGCTGTACCGACAAGTGCTTTGCCTTTGCTACCGGCAAGAAAGATCCCGAGCCCAACAACGAGGGGCACGAGGATTAGTAGTGGGATGATGAACGTCATGGGTCTCGGAAAATTAGCGAGTAGCGATCCAAACAGCGAGGGCAGCAATTCCAAACGCGGTCATGTAGGTGTAACCAGGTACACGGCCGTTTTGAACGCGTTGTCCAATCAAGCCAAATATTCTTGGTAGCGAAGCAACTCGCATCGCGAGCCCATCCACTACGTTTTCATCGAACCAACCCAGAAGATTGGCAAGCCATTCCATCGGTGCCACGATTGCTACGCTGTAAAGCCAGTCGATGTACAACCGATTGCGACCGAAGTCCGCAAGAACAACCATTGGTCCTGTTGTTGCGGTACTTGGTCCAGCCTTGGAGAGGGCATAACCAATAGCGATCCCAACCACCGCAAGCAAAGCCGAGGCGACCATAACCCAAATTTCTTCATGATGCTCCACATGACTGCTCCCAAGTTCCTGTGTTAGTTGCAGGTAATTCGAGATCCCATGTGTTGGCCCGAGTAGCATTCCGACCAAGATCGCGCCGACCGCCAATATGGCCATCGGTGCAAGCATGACGTTGGTCGCTTCATGCGCATGATGCCCAGCTTCTTCGGGCAACCGTTCCGTACCCAAGAAGGTGCTAAAGTAGGCCCGCGACGTGTAAACGGCGGTCATGAGAGCTGTCGCGAAACCGATGCCAAGTAGAACCGTAAATTGTGTCCCGTACTCTCCGTCCTTGCTCGCCTGCGCTAGAACGGACAAGATCCCGTCTTTGCTGAAGAAGCCCGCAAAGGGTGGCAGTCCAGCCAGGGCCGCTGCACCGATCAAGAACAAAATGTTGGTCTTGGGAAGTACCTTGCGTAGGCCACCGAATCGACGCATGTCGATTACGTCCCCCATCGCATGCATCACGTTACCGGCCGATAGAAACAGCAATGCCTTGAAGAACGCGTGCGTAACCAAATGAAACATCGCAGCCACAACAGCAACAACCATCAATTCCTTGATCGCTCCGGCACCCAATGCCATGAACAAATAGCCAAGTTGGCTGACCGTAGAATAAGCTAAGACGCGTTTGAGGTCGCTTTGGAAAAGCGCCATCCAGGCCCCAATAAATGCAGTGATGCCACCCAACCATGCCACCGTGCTAAGAACCGCAGGCGTCAGCTCCAATAGAGGAGACAGGCGAGCCATCAAGTACACTCCGGCCGTAACCATCGTCGCCGCATGGATCAATGCCGAAACCGGGGTCGGCCCCTCCATCGCATCCGGCAACCACACATGGAATGGAAACTGAGCCGATTTTCCTATCGCACCGATCATCAACATGAACCCAATCGCAGTCAGCATCTCAGGGAACTGAGCGGCAAGAAAAGGAACTGCATTGACGATATTGTCAAAATTCAATCGAGCAAAGAAACTTGCCTCTGTACCCTCGACGTGACCAACCGCATAGGCGAGCAGCAGAATGCCCAAAAGAAAAGCGCAGTCAGCTACACGATTGACGAGAAATGCTTTGGTTGCCGCACGCGCTGCACTCGGCTTGCGAAACCAAAATCCGATCAACAGATATGAACATGTTCCAACCCCTTCCCAAAATGCATAAAGCATCAAGAGGTTATTAGAAAGCACCAGCATCGTCATGGAGAATACGAACCCACAGAAGACTGCGTAGTAGCGGGCATACCCAGGGTCATCGTGCATGTAGTCGCGAGAGTAGATCGCAATCATGGCAGAGATGCAGGTCACCACAGCCAACAGAGTCAAACACAACGTGTCCACCTTGAGCGAGATGTCCAGCGTCAAGCTGCCGACGTTGAAATAGCGATAGCCGCTAAAGACAGCCCCCTTTTCACCCTGTGCTCCGAACACGATCAAACAGATAGTAAACAAGGCTGCGAAAAGCAGGGAGATGATCGCTGGTAGGTGTGCGATCTTGCGGTCCCCTCGAAACGCAAGCACCGCACACGCAATGCAACCGGCCAACGGGGCTAGCGGAACCATCCAGGCAAAAAGACTAAGCATGTGTTCCAGCCTCCAGTGTATTCGCTTTCACACTCTCACCGTTTTCATTCGATTGTGCGTCGAAGTTGGCAGAAATGGGACGTGTCATTGGATCCAAGCCTGCAGGGGTTAGTTTCGGGAATTCCATTTCTGGTTCGTCTAACGATTGAGGCGCATCAATCATCTTCGGGATCAGCGTTTCGCTAAGTTCGTCCCATGCTGCGATGTCCAGCGTTGCTTTGCGGCGATACAACGAGACCACCAGAGCCAAGGCAATCGCCGCTTCACAGGCGGCGATCGTCAACACCATGATGGCGAGAATCTGCCCTTGGTAGTTTTGGTGATGACGCGAAAATGCGATGAGATTGACGCTTACGCCGGACAGCATCATTTCCAAAGACAGAAACATTAAAATCAGCGATCGGCGGGTTAGAAATCCAACCATTCCAACCACGAAGAGGACGCCACCAAAGACGAGCAAATTTTGAGTGAGTGTTTCGTTCACGATTGGTTCTCCGTGGATCGCTGTGCCAAAGCGATGGCTCCGATGGTTGCGACCAACAGGACAGTGCCCGCAAGTTCGACGGCTAAGAGGTAATCTGTGTACATGGATCTTCCTAGACCTGCGGTCAAATTAGGAACAAATCGCAAGGTCGGATCGATGGCATCCAATTTCCTAGCCGCTTCCTTGCCCACCTCGGAACTCAAGTTGTTGGGTAGATCGGCTGCGCTCATCGCTCGCGTTGGATCGACTCGCGGTGGCAGCATGGCTTTGTCGCCTGTAACGCACATCGTAATGGTCGCCAGCAGGATCGCACCGATTGTTGCAGCGACCAGCGGGTTGTTGAGTTGCACGTCGTAGGTTCGCAATTCCGTCTGTTGCGCAAACATGAGAACGAACAAAAAAATGATGATCGTTGCTCCGGCATAGACGATCATCGTTGCCGCCGCGATGAATAATGCAGCCTGCATGAACAGTACGCCGCAAACAGAGAGGACTGCGGTCGCAAATCCAAGTGCGGCGTAAACGGGTTCGCGGGCCACCAAGAATCCGATACCGCCGCCAGTGGCCAATGCACAAAACAATATCAAAATACAAGACTCGAACGTACCAGGCGTGAACCAGAAAGCTAGGCCGGCAGCCAACACCAGTGAGACAACGCCTGCCACCACAAACTCGCGCGATTTGACAATGCCATGCTGAATCAGCAGGTATCCAACCGCGCCAAGCACAATCGGAACCACCATGGCCAAACTCCATGCGCCAGCCGCGGCCTGCGAAAGAACCGGCTGATCCGGGGCTTCAGGCACAGTCTGCGCAATGAACTGTAAGTCAGCGAGTAAGTAGTTTAGTGCGTTCATTATGGTTTAATAAATTTAGTGGACTAACTAACCGTGACTTCCACGACCTGGAGGAGGTGGGCCTTGCGAAGCGGTTGGGGCTTCTACGGAAGCAGGTCCTAACGCACCGCGATTGGTTCGGATAGGATCTTTTCCAGTTTTGGATGTCTCGTCGTAAATGGAGAGAAGTTTTTCTTTGTCGAAAACCAACTCCTTCCGCGTATAACCGGTGAGGTCGTAGATACTGGTCAATTCGATCGCATCGACTGGGCAGGCTTCTTCGCACATACCGCAATAAATACATCGGAGTTCATCAATGGTGAAGGTCTGCGGAAACTTGTCTCGATCCTTCCAATGCGGATCGTCCTTAGGCGCCGGAGCCGCGATGATTTCGATGCAGTTCGCGGGACAAGCGGTTTGACACATGTAGCAGGCAACGCATTTGACCCGGCCTTCCTCATCGCGATTGAGTCGATGCACGCCACGATAGTTGGGCGGGATATCGGGCTCGACCTCTGGATACTGTCGCGTCGAGTTCTTGCCCGAAAACGCATGGCGAAGCGCTGTTGCAAGCCCCCCAGCGATGGCCGGCAAATACATCGCTTCCACCCAGCCAAGTTTTGGCTCCTCGCCCCACTTCACCGTTTTTGACTTCTTGGTTGTCATATCGCGCTCTCAGTCAGATTCACATTGGTCGCAGGCCGACCTTCGGAACGAGGTCTATTGATCGTCTTCTGCAAGTTGCGGGCGCTGATCATCGATCCCGCCACCAAGAACAAAGCAGTGAACGCTAAGTAGTGTTTCGGCAGCTCATACGTGAGCACGATGGCAACGCACAAAAAATTCAGCAGCCCTAATGGAATGAGGCCTTTCCACGCCAAACCCATCAACTGGTCAAATCGAAATCGAGGAAGCGACCAGCGAAGCAGCATGATGAACGCGACGACCATCGAAACCTTCGATACTAACACAAAGGTCCTTAGCAACATCCCGCCCAAGCTTGCGTCGACTGGACCCGTTAGGCCAGGGAAATGCCAGCCACCAAAAAACAAAAGTGCCGTTAGGAAACTCACAGTCACTACGTGCGTGTATTCTGCTAAGAAGAACAATACGAATTTGATCCCACCGTACTCGGTATGGAAGCCACCGACGAGCTCCTGCTCGCACTCGGCCAAGTCGAACGGCAATCGATTCGTTTCAGCTAATGCGCTGGTAAAGAAAACCAACAGAGCCAGCGGTTGCCAAAAAATATTCCAGTTCCAAAACGCCCCACCTTGGGTCGCAACGATCTGTTCGATGTTAAGCGAACCGGCCGCTGCTATCACCCCGATGATCGAGAGCCCCAACGGAATTTCGTAGCTGATGAACTGAGCACATGAGCGAATCGCACCGTACAGCGAATACTTGTTGTTGGAGGCCCATCCACCCAAGATGATGCCATAGGCTGATAGCGAACTGATCGCAATCATCATCATTATCCCAATGTCGATCCCCGGAGCTACGATGTAACGGAAGCCCTCCGTGTATTCAGTGGGAACCGGCCCAAAGGGCATAACAACCAACGCAAACATCGCAGTCATTAGACTAAAGGTGGGAGCGATGAAATACAGAAAGGTATAAACATGGTCTGGAATGACCTGCTCCTTGAGGAAGAGCTTGATCGCGTCTGCGATGGCCTGAAAAATTCCAAATGGACCAACGCGATTCGGTCCAACGCGATCTTGCACGTAGGCCGCTAACTTGCGTTCAATAAAGGTCATGTACAGTCCAAGCACCGGCACAAAGGCGAGGATAACGCCGATGGCACCCAGGGTTGGCCAAAGTGTCGGCCAAGATTGCTTGAGGTATTCGAACATGGATCGGTTTTAGGGTTAGTGTTGTGTTGGGGTTTATTGGTAAGGCGGTCCAGCGTTCCGTTCTATGAATAAACGGGCTCCCGGACTTTAGATATCTTGACGCCGTATTCACCGAGATCGCCAACGGACAGTGCGGACAACGTTGGAATCGCCCTGCCAATTTCCTTTCGCAAAGTCATCGCGTTATAGAGACCTTTGCGCTCCGCCAACTCCATCAAAATGCGACCGTCGTTTCTTGCATCGCCGGGGCATCGAACTGCACCCGAGGCAGCCTGAGCGAGGCCGTTATGATTGACGTACGTCCCATCCCGTTCCGCAAACGTGCTGGAAGCAAGAACGATGTCCGCTCGTTCACTCAGTGGCGACGCAAATATGTCCTGCACGATCAACAAAGATGGTTTCCCTACACCGCGATCGATGGCCTCTGTGACCCAACCAAGTTTGTATCCCCCCACGAAATACCAAGCCGTGGCATCCGCCCTTGCAACCGCTTGTTCAAGTGTGTTGAGCTCGCCTTCGAAATGACGTAGGATTGCTTCCACACCCAACCGATTGGGGCTTTTTTCAGACCGAATCGTGAACTTGACATTATCTGCGACTGGCGCTTCGCCCTTGGGACCCTTTGGATATTTGTCATCGCTCCCGACGACTGGAACGCGTCCGAGAACCAAACGTACTTTTTTGTCTAAGCTCTTGAGGTAGCTTGCTAAAAGATACGCTTCTTCGACCGACATAAATGGCGAAAGAACAGCGACGAAACCACGTGCATCGGTTTTGACCGCTTCTTTGATTCTGGAACGCGTAACCGATAAAACATCGGTCCAGGGATCCGCAAAATTCAAATCACCCGAACCATTCGTTTTGGATGGCTTGTTTGACGATGCCGCAGCGATTGATAACGAGTCGAACAAATGCGGCTTTCGAAGACGCCGTTCATCGTCAATGTACTTGAATCCAAAGCGGCCCTCATCGCACATGAAGTGGCCCTGCGCGAGAGGATTGTCACGCGGTCGAAGACGGTAAACTTTGTCTTCATTTTGGTCGACATGGATACTGCAACCGGTTGAGCATCCTGTGCAAACGCTATTTGCACTTTTGAGCCACCACACGCGTTTTTTGTACATGAAATCCTTGCTGCACAACGCTCCGACCGGACACAAGTCCACAACGTTGCCCGCGAGCTTGTTGTCGCATGGCATATCGGGGAACACGTCGATTTCCTCGTGACTACCACGATTGGTCACTTGCAACTCGGCCGTACCACTGATCTCTCGAGTGAATCGAACGCACCGCGTGCACATCACGCACCGATCCGTGAATAATGCGATCTGCTCCCCAATATGGTACTTGTCCATCCGTTGGATTTTGGGTTCATCCAATCGGCTTACTGGATTGCCATATTTGAAGGTGTAGTCTTGCAAGTAGCATTCGCCAGCTTGATCGCAAATGGAGCAATCGAGCGGATGGTTTAGCAACAGCAATTCGAGCGTCATCTGCTGTGCCGTTTTGACCTTTGCCGAGTCAGTGCGAATGACCGTTCCGTCTTTGATCGGGGTCTGGCAGCCAGGTACCAGTTTGGGTCCCATGACCACACTGCCGTCGGGCTTCTTTTCACCGACTTCGACCAAGCACATGCGACAGGAGGCGACGACAGATAGAGCCTCATGCCAGCAGTAATGCGGAATTTCGACGCCGGCCTTACGAGCCGCGAGGATGCAATTGTCCTTAGCATCTGCATCGACTTCGATATCGTTAACGATTACCTTTGCCACTTGTGTCGTTTCCGGATGGGTGTTGAGAGTAGAACAATTGTCGCAATTGTTCCGTCCTGTATTTGCTTTAAGAGCAGTTGGGACAACTGCTCTGCTCTGTTTTTATAGGCAGTTGGGACAACTGCTCTACTCTTAATGTGCGCTCGCTAGGGTTTTGGTTTCGCTCTTTCGGCCACTCTTGATGTACTCTTCGAATTCGGGTCTGAATTTGTTGATCGCTGTCTTGATCGGCCATGCGGCTCCGTCTGCCAATCCGCAAATCGTCGTGCCTGGAATGGTTCCGATCGATGAAGAAATCTCGAGCAATACATCAATGTCGCTCAACTTTCCGCGGCCTTCTCGTATGCGCTCTAGGATCTTGGTCGACCACGCGGTTCCCTCGCGACATGGCGTACATTGACCACAGGATTCATGGGCAAAGAACCGGCAAGCGTTGTAGAGAACATCGATCATGCTCGTGTGGTCGTCTATCACAATCACGGCCGCAGTCCCTAGACCTAGGCAACCAACGCGTCCAGGACCTGCAAAGTCGAGAGGCGTATCGAGTTCTTTTTCGCTCATGAACCCCATACTGATGCCGCCCGGCACCACGGCTTTGGCCTTGCGGCCTTTCCAGACGCCCCCTGCGTGCCTGTCGATCAAATCACGAGCCGAGATTCCCATCGGTAATTCAACAAGACCAGGCTTGTTGACGTGTCCGCTGATGCAATAAAGCTTGGGTCCATACGAGCCGGCATCGCGAGGGTTATTTGGATCCTTGGGTATACCCATCGTCATAAACCATTCGGCACCCTTATTAAGAATATGTGGGATACAAGCCATCGTCTCAACGTTGTTCACAACCGTTGGCCGTCGGAAGGCGCCTTCAATGGCTGGGAATGGCGGCTTGATGCGCGGCCAAGCTCGCTTTCCCTCGAGGCTTTCAATGAGCCCGGTCTCTTCACCGCAAATGTAGGCGCATGCACCTCGGTGCAAGTGTATTTCCAGGTCGTAGCCCGAACCGAGAATGTTCTTACCAAGCAAATTGTTAGCGACCATTTCATCAATGGCGTTCTTAAGTACTCGATAGCAACGTCCGTATTCGTATCTCAGATAGAAATAGGCGGTTGTCGTTCGCGTTGCGAAACTGCTGATGACAATTCCCTCGAGCACTTGATGCGGGTCTTCTTCGATCAACACGCGATTGTTGAACGTACCTGGCTCACTTTCGTCACCATTGATGCATAGGTAAACCGGTCCGTTCAAGTCTTTGGGCAAAAAAGTCCACTTGAGCCCCGTTGGAAAACCTGCACCGCCTCGACCACGCAACCCCGATGCCTTCACCACATCGATGACTTCCGTGTTCTTCATCGCTAGCGCTTTTGCCAACGCTTGATAGCCACCGTCAGCCCTATAGTTCTCCAGCTTATGACTGTTCGGCTTGCCTTGTCTCGCGAGCAAAATCGGTTTGAATTCTTCGTTGCTCATGCTCGACCTCGCACCATTTTTTCGACATCATCCGCAGTGACACACAAGCTCAGTTCATCCTCGATCAACATGCATGGCGCTCCGTCGCAAGCGCCAAGACATTCAGCCAACTCTAAGGTGATTTCGCCATCGGGCGTCGTTTGACCAGGCTGAATCCCCCACCGTTCGCACAATTCGGCAAGCAACTCTTCGCCACCTCGCAACATGCATGGGAGCGACCGGCAAATCCAAACCCGTTTCTTGCCGAGCGGATCTTCTTCGGTTCGAAAGAATCCGTAAAAAGAAAGTGTGTCGTTGATTTGAGCGGGCGACAGCTCAAGCATATCGGCGATCTCTTTGATCGCCTTGCGGCTGACGCAACCTTTTTCTTCTTGGACGACGTGCAACGCCGGAAGAGTGACCGCTTGCTTGCTTGGGTAGCGACCGAGATGGTCCTCGATCACTTTCTTTGCATTGCTACTCAATTCGCTCATCGATCCAACTCCGCAGCGATGATGTTGATACTTCCCAAAACGGTCGCCACGTCGCTTAACATGCAACCTCGTATTAGTCTCGAAAACAACGCAAAATGCAGCAAAGATGGCGGACGCGTTCTAGCTCGATAGGCACGAAACGTTCCGTCACCCACTATGTAGTAACCAAGCTCGCCGTTGGGGGATTCGGTTGCCGCGTAGATCGATTCTTTCGGACCCTGCATCTGTCGATTCGGCATAATGCTTTCGAAATGATGGATCAGACCCTCAATGCTTCGGTAAACTTCTTTTTTGTCCGGCATCCCTGCCTTGCCGGTATCGCCTACGAATATGGGTCCCTTTGGAAGTTTGTCGATAGCCTGCACAATAATTTTGACGCTTTCGAGCATCTCCATCATTCTCACTTGGAATCGCGCATAGCAATCGCCACCTTGGTTGGCGCATATGTCGAAATCAAAGTCTTCGTAAGCGAGATAAGGCTCATCGCGACGCAGATCCCTAGTCACACCGCTAGCGCGAGCGTTGGGACCGGTAGCTCCGCCCGCAATGGCTTCCTCACGCGAAAGAACCCCAACATCGCGAGTTCGCTCGACAAAGATTCGGTTCTTCATCACTAAGCCGCTAAAGTCGCGGTAGACCGCTGGGAATTTTCGGATAAAGTCCTCGACCATTTTGACCCAGTCATCGGTCACGTCGTACAGCAAGCCACCGACACGGGTATACGACGTATGGAATCGTTGTCCCGACGCTCGCTCGCAGATTTCATAAATGGCCTCACGTGCATTGAATGCATACATGAACGCAGTCGCGCCCCCGAGATCCAAAACGCAAGCGCCCAAACAAAGCAGATGATCATGCACTCGCATCAGCTCAGCAAAAATGGTCCGAATGTACTTGCAACGCGGAGTGAGCTCGATCCCCAATAACTTTTCAACCGCATGATGCCACGCGATTTCGTTTGCCATCGGTGAGACGTAGTTCATGCGGTCGACGATGGTAACGTATTGGTTGAAGTCCAATACTTCCCCCAGCTTTTCGAAGCCGCTATGAAGGAAGCCGATATCCGGTTCCGCATCGATGACCATTTCGCCATCGAGCTGCAACACCAAACGCAGGGTTGTGTGCGTAGCTGGGTGCTGCGGGCCGAAATTGAGCGTCCAGAGTCCTTCGCGTTTGTTCGCGTCGAGATCTGGACTATCAAGCAGTTCTAATGGCATGCTGAAAAACTCCGCTTAGCTCTCTGCTCGTGTAATGACTGGGAAATTGTGGCGTTCGCCTCGACCTTTGATCGGATAGTCTTTGCGTAATGGAAAGGATTGAAAGTCGTCTGGCAATAAAAGCCGTTTGAAATTCGGGTGGCCCGAGAAAAGTATTCCATACATGTCGTATACTTCGCGCTCAAGCCAATCCGCGCCAAACCAAACACCGGTGGCGGACGGAATCGTTAGGTCAGGTTCGTTGAGATGGGTCTTGGCAATCAATCGCAAGCCAGAGTCGACGTTAAGCAGACAGTAAACGACCTCGAAACGATCGTTCACATTGCCATACTCAAGTAGGTCCACGGCCGTCAGATCCGTCAATTGATCGAAGCCAACGGTCTTGAATGCGTTCAAGCATTTCAATAGCTCGCTAGCCCGACAAACGACGCGCGTTTGATCTCTGAATTCGGACCATTCGAGCGAGACGCCTGGGAGCAGTTCCGCAAGTCGAGACTTGACGGCTTCAATGTCGCTAGGTTTTGAATCGCTTATTTCGTTGGCCATGTTCAGACGCAGCTATTGAGGTTGATTAGTGAACCGGATCGTATTTCTGGTCATCGAGCTTGAATCCATTGCGTTCGCGGATTCGGATCAACTCGTCTTCATCGAAGCGAGACGGCCCCTCGGGCAGTATTCGCAACTTGAACTCTCTTGCGTTTACCGTTCCACCCGATTGAATCTTTTCTTGAAGGTCGATGATCGAACGAATCAATTGTTCCGGTCTTGGTGGACAGCCAGGCACGTAGACATCGACGGGCATAAACCGATCGATCCCCTGAACCACGGCGTACGTATCGAAAACTCCACCCGTGCAAGCACAAGCGCCCATCGAGATACACCATTTCGGCTCAGGCATCTGCAACCAAATTCGCTGCAGGACTGGCAACATCTTCATCACCACCCGCCCTGCGACGATCATCAAATCGCA
>JANLRK010000055.1:0-16410 GCA_031361585.1 Pirellula sp.
CGCGAGTCGTTGAAGTTGCTGTTCGATCCAGACTTTTCGGTGGTCGTAGTTTTTGCCAGTAACTGGGTCATTTCCAAGAAGAAAGCAACGACGCACGACTCGGGCAAAAACATGGCAAATTGCAACCTCGCTAGGATCGAAAACTTCGGCTCTCGACATGCGCCCCATAACGGTTCTCCCGAAAGAAGGTTTTCTGACAATGAAAAGGGCTGTTCTGCCAAAATTAGACCAATCGGCAACTCAAAATGCTACAACCCCCCCGTAAAATACCTGTGTCCCCATGTTTCCGTACCATGTTTCCCATGTTTCCCATGTTTCTAGAGACGACCAAGCAGCCGATCACGTCTATCGTGGTTTCCCCTGACCAAAATAACATCCTTACTCTGGACGCAAATGACACGCTCGTTATTTGGGATATGCGTGTCATGCAACCGCTAATTCGATACAAATCGCACCTATTCGCAGATCGCGCTGTGGGCCCTCATGACTGGGGAATTCGACTAACCGACCGATATTTAACGCGACAAAAACTTAATCGTGTTATTGCGGACCGAATTGACCTGCCGCTCGAAGACCCTAAACGGGATTAAAAATTTTGGATTCGACTTGGATTCGCATGATGAATGGTTGTCTGCTATAAGAGTAAACGGTGAAAAATGCGTTCCACTAGTACTCGCAATCGATTGGGCCAATTCCAAAGAGGACGAATTTCAGGAGATGCCAGGTCCCGATATTTTGTCGCAAGTGATGAAGAACCTTGCGGATTGATTCCAACGTCACACTCGAATGAAGACCTTTTTCTTGAACAGCACCCAAGCGACAAGCACATTGACAAACACGTGCAGCAGCGCATTGAAGAAGACCGCTTGGTTGTGCCCCATCCATGAACCGAAAAGGGCTTCACGAACCCAATCATATAAGCTGCCGTTACCGACAGGGATTGCGCTCATCGAGATGGCTAGAACCTCATGGCATAGGTAAATCGCAAGTGGGTTCATACCCAGCCAGACGAACGGGGCGGTCCAGCCAGATATCCCTTTAAAATCCACGACCCACCAAACCGTACTGAGAGCGAGTAAGGCAAGCCCGCAGTGAAAGAGCACATAGCTGCTGGTCCAAAGTTTTTTGTTGATTGGGAACACCTCGCCCCAAATGAGGCCCAGGATCGTCAACAGAACCCCGATCGCGAAGAGCCCGGTCCAGCGAGGAAGGTCGGCCTGTTCTTTCCGTAGCCAATGGCCTGTTAGAACTCCACCGAGGCAAGTGGCCAGCGAACTGATGGTGCCGAGAATACTCTCAGGGTCGTAGGCGGGGTGGGCCGCGTCGGACTTGCTCGTTGCGCCATAAAGGTGCCCGTTGAGAAGTAGTCGATCGAGCCAAGCGCCGAGGTCTTTGCCTTCTTCGAGGCTAGGGGAACCTTGGCCCGGGACGGGGACAAGTGTCATCAGAGCCCAGTAGCTCAAGAGGCAGCCAATCGTAATCCAAATCTGCTGACGAACGCTGGTTGTCATGAAGACAATCGAAGCAATCCCATAAACGATTCCAATGCGGGTCAGCACCCCCGGTATGCGCCAAGTACTCAGGTCAAATTGCGGAGCGCCATTCAAGAAGATCCCGATGCCTACAATCCAAAGAGTACGTATCAGGATTTTTCGATAAATGTTTTCGCCCGCTTCTTTTCGCTTTGTTAGAGAGAACGCGATGGCGATGCCCACGATGAAAAGGAAGAACGGAAATACCAAGTCGGTCGGAGTGCAACCATTCCACGCAGCATGTACAAGTGGCGAACCATCGGGCAAGTCACCAGCGTTATTGACCAGCACCATGAGGGCAATGGTGAGGCCTCGAAACACGTCGAGGGAAAGCAAACGTTTGTTGAATTGCATGGTGACGAACCTATTTGAATTCTCGTTACGACTTTCATCCATCGCCTACCGAAGTGAAGGATGCATGAAAGACTGTCGCACGCGCTATCGTGAACTACCGGTAGGTGCGCGTCGCGATTCATCGCCCGTTGAACTTCGAAATGGATTCGCCTTAGAGTTTACTCTTCGATCCGACCTGATAATTTCAACAAGCGCCGCTTCGAGCCCTCGAATTTCTGTCTTTAGGGATTCCATCTTCGGATGTTCTTCACCGAAATTCTCTTCGTTGAGTCTCAGAATATTGAGTTTGTGTAAAATGACTTGCACGTCCTTTCGATCTTCAAGTGCTTGCATCATGGTGACGCCTGTCTTCGTGAATCGTTTTTGAATCGCGGGTCTTGCGAAGACTTTATCAGTGGCAAGCACGCCAGATTCTAGATTTTGAATTTGTTCTTGTATCGCTTTTTGGCCTGGGTGATTCTCTCGAAAGCTAGTCGCGTTGATTCTTAAAAAAAGCAACTCCATAACAAATAGGTTTACATCCTCTCGATCTCGGAGCTCTTGTGACAATGAGTCTTCGAAATGCATCGAGTCTTTCAACAGCTCTGATTCCGCCATGGCTGATTTTGTCGAGTGCAAGGTTTCAAGTTCAAGCATGCCGTTCAGGGCGGCCTCGTTTTCTCGGATCTGCAATTGTGTAGATTTTTTGGCTGGATGTTTTTCTCCAAAGTTCGATTCGTTGATTCTCAAAAATCGCAACTTTCGAACGATCGATTCTACATCAAACTGATTCCGAAGCCCTTTCGGCACGCGGTCTTCGACATTCACCACGGGCTCCGAAAATGGGGATTGAGGTGTGGGCAAGCTGTTGAGTTCGACGACGCGTTTTAGATCGGACTCGCACTCAATGATCAGTGCTTGATTGGACCGTTTTTTCGGGTGCTTCTCTCCAAAGTACGAATCGTTCGATCTCAAAAAATGCAACCTTTGAACAATCATCTCCACATCGGAGCGATTGCGAAGTTCCTGCGGCAAGGAATCCTCTAGATGCGTCGTACCTTGACCGAGGCAACTCGAGAATAAGGTCCACGTAATCAATGAGATAGGAATGTAAAATCGCCAAACGTTTTGCATAGAAACACCTTTAGCCCTAACTTGTGACAAGTTATCTATTGTACCCATGAACGCGAGTAAGTGCTTACCAGAGCTTCCTGGCCACCCCCCACGTCACCGACCCCAATCGGGAGGGGGCCAGGCGGCTATGTCTTGGGGCCGTCGCCGACGAACTTGATACCGAGTTCACGCAACTGCTTAGGGGATACTTCCGATGGTGCACCCATCATGAGATCCTCCGCTTTTTGATTCATAGGAAACAAGATCACCTCGCGAATGTTAGGTTCGTCTGCCAACAGCATTACAATTCGATCGACACCAGGAGCCGAACCACCGTGGGGTGGGGCACCGAATTTGAACGCGTTGATCATTCCTCGGAATTTTTCGTCGACCAAACTACGATCGTAGCCGGCCAGCTCGAACGCTTTGTACATGATTTCCGGTTTGTGATTTCGGATCGCTCCTGATGATAGCTCGATGCCATTGCAAACAATGTCGTATTGATATGCCAAGATATCGAGCGGGTTCATCGTCAGCAGCGATTCCATCTCACCTTGGGGCATCGAAAACGGGTTATGGCTAAAGTTGATTTTCTGTTCGACTTCGTCAAATTCATACATGGGGAAGTCGACGATCCAGCAGAACTTGAAAGTATTTTTTTCGATGAGATCGAGTTCTTGTCCGACTCGAGTCCGAGCCACGCCCGCCAGTTTTGCGGCTTCCAAGGGTTTGCCACATGAGAAGAAAACACCGTCGTCAGGCCCCAGCCCCATCTGCTGAACGAGTTGTCCAACCCGTTCAGGCCCCAAGTTTTTTGCGATACCTCCTCCGCCTTCTCCACCCTTGAAATTGATATAGCCCAGACCGGCAAAACCTTCGTCTTTGGCCCACTGATTGGTTAAGTCAAAAAAGCTGCGAGCTCGAACTCCCGCTCCAGGTGCGGGAATTGCACGCACGATGGACCCCTCCTCGATGGCCTTCGCGAAGACGCCGAAACCACCGCCTCGAAATACTTCGGTTACGTCCGAAATCTCAATTGGGTTGCGCAAATCGGGTTTGTCGCTGCCGTATTTCAGCATCGACTCCTTGTATGCAATACGCGGAAAAGGTGGAGTCGTTACCTTGCGTTGTCCCGAAAACTCTTCGAAGACGCCATACAACACGGGTTCGATGGCAGCGAAAACGTCATCTTGCGTCACAAAACTCATTTCAAAGTCGAGTTGGTAGAATTCGCCCGGCGATCGGTCGGCCCGCGCATCTTCGTCTCGAAAGCAGGGTGCAATTTGGAAATAACGGTCAAAACCGGCCACCATAAGAAGTTGTTTGAACATTTGTGGGGCTTGCGGCAACGCATAGAATTTTCCTGGATGAATGCGTGAGGGAACCAAGAAATCGCGAGCCCCTTCAGGACTGGAAGCCGTCAGAATCGGTGTCTGAAATTCCGTGAAGCCTTGATCGATCATGCGGCGACGCAAGCTGGCAATGACGTTGCTACGCAGAACAATATTTGCATGCAATTTTTCGCGGCGCAGGTCGAGGAATCGATTACGCAGTCTTATTTCTTCGGGGTATTCGGCGTTGCCAAACACTGGTAGAGGCAAATCTGCTGCTTCGGAAAGCAATTCGATCAAAGTCGCTCGGACCTCGATTTCTCCGGTGACCAGATTGGGATTGATTGCGTCCGCCGCGCGTGCGTTGACTCGGCCATCTACCCGAATTACGGACTCGCTTCGGAGGGATTCGGCTAAAGGAAACGCGTCACTGTCGCGTTCGACAACGATTTGGGAAACCCCGTAATGGTCTCGCAAATCGATGAACAATAGATTGCCGAAGTCCCTCTTTCGGTAGACCCAACCGGACAAGCGAACGTTTTGCCCCACTGCGTCCCTTCGAAGTTGTGCGCAATGATGTGTGCGATATGCGTGCATTAAATTGTCGAATGGTGAGAGAAATCGTGTCGAATTGGTTGCAAATTCAAAGCAAAGCAACTTATCGAGAAGCTCGTCGATTCTCAACCCCAACGACCAATTGGACAGGATTTCTCTGCCAACGTATCATCGGAGCGACCGGTTAGCGAAGTTCGTTGTGGAAATTAGACACTCTGACAAAACTCCTATGATCCTACTGATCGATAACTACGACTCGTTTACTTACAACCTTGTACAGCGGCTCGGTGAAATTGATGCATCATTGGACGTACGTATATTCCGAAACGATTGCTTAACGGTGGATCAAGTTCGCGAAATGCAACCGGAGCGGATCATTCTTTCGCCCGGTCCCTGCACACCGAATGAAGCTGGAATATGTGTGCCGCTCATTCAGGAATTGCATACGGAGTTTCCGATTCTTGGGGTTTGCTTGGGGCACCAATCGATTGGTCAGGCATTTGGAGGCGAAATCGTTCGAGCCAAGCAATTGATGCATGGAAAGACCGATCGAATCCATCATGACGGCAAGGGGATGTTTGAGGGGATAGAAAACCCATTTGTTGCGACGCGTTACCACTCGTTGGTTATTTCGCCAGACAGCTTGCCGAAATGTTTGCAGGTTTCCGCTTGGGTGCGCGATGAAAATGGAAATCGGATTATCATGGGTGTTCGGCATAGGGAATATGCGATTGAGGGTTGGCAGTTTCATCCTGAGAGTTTTTTAACAGAGCCTGGGCCAAAGTTACTGGAGAAGTTCTTGACCTGGACTGGCATGGAGTCGGTCGTTCGATAAAACCTGTCTTAACTAACACGGTAGCATTTAACAAAGCGGCCATCGCCGGCAAACCAGTACCTCCGTTCCGAATTGCTAAACCACATTACTCGTAGACTTTCCGTTTGATATGCTGTGCGTCACGATTGCCAGAACTCGACACAAACATGTAATCACGGAGCACCGACAGGTTGCCGAGAGTGGAGCAAAGCTGGTTGAACTCCGATTGGATTACATCGGTAGAAGCATCGATCTATCCCGGTTGCTAAACAACCGCCCGACCCCCGTTGTGTTGACCTGCAGGCGTAAAGAAGATGGCGGACGTTGGGATCGAACGGAAGAAGAGCGTTTGATGCTGCTGCGCACAGCGATCTCAATGGGGGTTGAATATGTTGATTTGGAGGAGGACATCGCGAGCAAAGTCCCACGTTATGGCAAGACGAAACGCATTGTCAGTCTTCATAATTTTGAGGGTACCCCGGAGAACTTAGAATCATTGCATGCAGGACTTGCAAAACTGGATGCGGATATTGTGAAGATCGCAGCGCAAGCCAATTCGTTCAGCGATACGATCCGCATGCTGGAATTGATGAAATCCGCTTCAGTACCGACGATAGGAATCAGCATGGGTGACTGCGGAACGCCGAGCCGCATATTGGCAACCCGATTTGGTGCTCCATTCACCTTTTGTGTTTTCAATACGGAGCGAAAAGTCGCTCCAGGCCAGCTTAGTTTTGATCAGATGCGGAATGTTTTCAGGGCAGATTCGATCGATTCTGAAACGAAACTTTTTGGTGTTGTTGCCGATCCCGTAGCGCACTCGTACAGTCCATTGATCCATAATGCTTCTTTTTTCGCGAATAATTTAAACTTCCGGTACCTGCCCTTCCGCGTTCCAGCTGAGGAGTTGGAGCTTTTCTTGTCATGGTGCAAAGAAGAGAAGATTGGTGGATTGAGCGTCACCATACCGCACAAGCAAACGATTTTGCCACTCTTGCATCAGGCTGAATCGGCAGCACAGGGGATAGGAGCTTGCAACACGGTCGTCTTCGCCAACAACGAGGACAAAGAGTTGATTGGTTACAACACAGACTACAGGGCTGCCATGGATTGTCTTTCAGAAGCCATGTCGAAGTGGACTGGGAAACAAGATCCTTTTGAAAGGGAATCGGTCTTAATACTCGGGGCGGGAGGCGTGTCGCGGGCGATCGGCTACGGACTTGCACAGCGTCGAGCCTTTATCACGATAACAAGCCGCAATCGGGTGGCTTCCGAGTCGCTAGCGAAGCACCTCAATGCGCGCTGGATTGATTGGGACGCTCGTCACACAATCGAGCCTAAAATCCTGGTAAATGGAACGCCGGTTGGCATGTTCCCAGAGATGGATGAGACTCCATTTGAAACGAATCAACTCAAGGGAAACACGTTGGTTTTCGATACGGTTTATAACCCCGAGCAAACCCTTTTTCTCAAAGGAGCGAGGGCCACCGGCTGTCCGGTTATTTCGGGGCTGCAAATGTTTGTTCGGCAGGCAGCCTATCAATATCGATTGTTTACCGGCCTGGAGCCACCGGTTGACGTCATGGTAAAGACGTTGAAAAAAGCGATTTCGCCCGTGAACTACAAAGATCTGGATGAGGACGAAAGCGATCAAGATTCCAAAGCTGATTTCTGATTCGTTGATGTCGACTGTTCGTGACTTGAATCAGAGGGCTGCCGCTACGCTTTTTGGCCGTTGGAGGAAATGGCGATTATCGCGTCCTTATCCGGCTAGAAACCCCGAGGAATCTGTCGGTGCCTATGGCGAACGGATTGCGGCTGTTTTTCTGGAACGACAGGGGTATATCATTTTGGAGAGGTCCTATCGTCAAAAGTCTGGCGAAATCGATGTGATAGCTGTCTGGAAAAGAAAAGTAGTTGTCTTTGTGGAGGTAAAGACTTGGGCGGTACTTCTCGACGACAGTGGCGGTCCTAGCGATGCCGTTGATGACAAAAAGCAGGAAAGGATTTCGAAAACTGCGTTGATCTATATGAAACGCCATCGGCTTTTGGAGTCATCGGGCCGTGCGGATGTCATTGCAATCGTATTGGGCAGGGTGCCTGGTCGTCCCTCCATTCGGCATTTTGAAAATGCATTTGAGGCAGTTGGTAATTTCCAAATGTTTTCGTGATTTGAGGTTCGGTGGGGACCACCGAGCCACACTAACTCACTTCCAATTTCAATTCCCATCGCGCATCGCTGGATTCGTCAGCTAATTTGCGTAGTTTTAGCAGTCCGCGAAAATGCTCATTTGAGGTCGCAAAGGACGGGGAACTAGCAAATTGAATCGCGAGAACCATTGAATCCTGAGAATTGGATTGCCATTGAATGGAGCCGTCCAAGACCCGCTTCACTGTGCCTCGGTTACCTGAAACCGGTCCCTCGTAGTCGAGGTAGATATTTCGGTGGTCTGACAATTGCCGTGCGATAGTCGCAGTGCCCCATTCTTCAGGTGGAACAGGGACTTCGAAAGTTATCAATCGGTCACTGCGGACGGATGGCTGCTCGAGCAAGAGGTCCCAGTGGGAACTGCGCAATTCCTCATTGGGAAGAGTGTGGCGTAAGACGGCAAACCGAAAACTCTCCAATTTTTTTCCGAATTCTTCAAGAGTCTGAATTCCAAACAAGGGTTTCGGAACCTTTCACGCATTTTTGCATCCAAAAGGTCGTCAAAGACCGCAAAACCGTCCTGTTCTGAGGTTGATGACGGTCGTAGGTGCTTGGATTTTGTTGAATTTGCAGCTTTTTTCGTCGCCACAAAACTAGTCCATTCCGTTCCATTGGGTGGTTTGGATCGGTTTTGGGAGTAATGTTAGGCGAAGCGAGCCTAGCAAGTTTGCATCCAAATCCTACCCAATTATACTCGAAAACGAGTGTTCTTGCGAACCTACCGGTCCTAAGGTGGTTGTATCTTCCCTTAGGCAGGATGGGTTCAAGACGCAATTTTCACAGCCTTGCGAAATTTGTTTTTCGCGAGGGGTTCCTGGCTACCTTTGCACTGAGGGTTGGTGATGACCATCCGCTGGTTTCGCAACAAGAATTCTTCGATTCAATCCAATCAACGCGCAAACGCGAAGAGCAGTGAAAGGAAGCGTGGCAAGCTCCGTTCCTATTTGCTCGAGATGTTGGAGCCGCGGCAGTTGTTGGCGGTTGGGCCGCAGCTGATTGGCGTCCAGCCTAACAACAGCGATCTCTTAGACAATGGCGAAACCCTCGTTCAGTCTCCGCGCGAGCTGCGCTTTCGGTTCGATGACGCTCAAATCATCGACGCGTCAACGTTAAACGGGATTCGTATCACACGTTCGGGAGGCGATGGATCGTTTGGGTTTGCAACGGTCCAGAGCGACTTCGGTAGCAACGGTCGCGTCAATATTCTTTTGACTTCGACGGAAGCTGGAAAAGCGTATAGTGTGCAAGTATCGCAATCGCTATTGGCCGCGAATGCCCTTCCGAATGTGTCGTTGAGTGGCAGTATTCTCTCCATTGTTTTGAATAGCAACGCCAATTCTCCGACTACGGGCGACCAATTGGTCAGCGCGATCAATTCCTCGGTGTCGGTTGCTGGATCGATAACGGCCAAGATCAACGGAGGCCTTGGGTCAACGCGCATCGGTTTGAACGCGGTTTCGAGCTATTCGCCGTTGCAACTCAACCGAGTCAATGATGTGGTTGTGGTGCCTGGTTCCATTTCGGTAGGGCAGAGTCCAGACGAGAATGAAGTTACAGTTCGGTTTGCGGAAAACCTAACCGATGACAACTATCGCATCGAGGTTTTTGGTTTTGACGATGCAGGTCTTGGAATCGTGGGTTTGCGAAACAAATCCACATCGGGTGGAGTAGGCGATCTATTTAAGCCAAGCGATTCACGTACGCGCCAGGATACGATTAATTTCCGTTTGGATCTTGGGCCCCAAGTTCTATCGGTCGTGCCGCAGCCGACGACTCGAGTAAGTGGTCAGTTACAACAACAGCGCGACACGATCGTCGTGTACTTTGACTCAGACAAGCTGTTGGTTGAGAACGATGCCAATGGCGTCCCAACGAAGCGATCGGTAGAGAATCCAGAATTCTATCGATTGCTCTTTACCTCAGACACGGTTCGCAACACAGATGACCTGTCGTTCATGCCAACGACGGTTGTTTATAACGCTGCAGCCAACACGGCCACGTTACGGTTTTCCGGCGACATTAATGAACTGGCAGGTTCGAACGCAGGTCCAGCTACCTATCGCCTGCGCATTGGGACACGAGAAAGTGCACCGATGCAACCGGTTCGGCAAGAAGCTGCCGCCACTGTGATCTCGGATTTAAATACCAACGGAGCGGTGAAGTTGCGTTTCACGGCTCGGCAGGTGGGCGAGTCAGGCAGTGGTATCAAAGTGGCCTTCACCAATTCGGGCAGTGCAGGTCCTTCGGTAACTGCTGCCGGCAGAGTCATTACCGTCAACATTGGGGGCCCGACGGTTTCCGCTCAGCAGGTGCTCGATGCACTGCGCGTTTCGCCTGCCTCTGCGAGTTTGGTCAGCGTCGAATTTGAGCCGGGAAGCAACCCCGCCGCGATCGTCGGCAACCGCACATTGTCCTACTCTCCTTTGACTTTGTTGGGGCTAGGTAGCTCGTTCGATACGGCAACAAATATCGGCGCCATCGGATCGGCTTTTACTTCGCAGACGAACCTTATTCTTTCGTCTTCGATCGACCCTGAGAAGTTCATTTTGGACTTGCCTGGTTCCAGCGATGATGCAGGTCATCGTATTTTGTCGCAAAATTTGGTTGGAGGTTTTGAGGACCATGTCAACCCAAGCTTCGGTGCCGACGCTACCGATGGTATTACCACGATCTACTACAACTTCCGCTCCACGTATGCATTGACGAGTGCTGGCGCGGCTCTCACGAACGCGATTAGTTCGGACCAGAAAACGAGGGTGCGCGAAGTGCTTTCGCTTTGGGCAAAGTACATTGGCGTCCAATTTGTCGAGACTGCTGATTTAGGTCTTACTATTGCGGCCGGTAATGTCTCGGGGCTCCAGGGCGTTGCAGGTACTCAATTTCAAAACGAAGGGAATTTTGGAGTTCGGATCGATAAGACATTCCAGAGCTCTTTAATCGTTCTTTCCGCAACGAACACATGGGGTACGGAATACGGTGCGAGTTACACCAGGACCATGGCGGCCGCGGTGGGCATGGCGCTCGGACTCGAGCACGCAGGGGACTTGCCAGAATCCACACTGTTGAGGTTGGATCCGACCTTCCTAGCAGGTTCGGGTCCGTTGACAGACATCAACGACGTTCAGCTAACGGCTAGCGACGAGAAGTACGAGCCGATCATCCCAGGCAACCAAGATATCTTGCATGCCCAATATTTGCATCGCCCAGATGGTTCGGACATCGACCTCTATCGATTTGAAGTTGCCCTTGGAGATCGAGTTGGTCTTTTTACTGCGGAGACCTATGCGCAAAGACTAACCAATAGTAGCGCACTCAACACGGACATAAAACTATTCAAACAAAAGCAAGCGTTAGCCAGTACCAACTTCGGTGCTAGCGTACCGCTCTCGTTGCAATTTGAAGCCGTGCGATCAGGAGCTCAAGGCAATCAGCTTCAGATCTTCTTTACGCAGACCGAGCGTGGCGATGCAACCAAACCGATCGTGCTCACTTTCCCAAATGCGATCAGCATCGATCTGAATGCAACAACTGGCTCCGAGAGCACTGTTCAGGACATTATCGACGCGATACAGGCCTCTCCAGCGGCAAGCTCGCTTGTCCGCGTTAGTCTCGTTCGCGGCGCTGCCAGTACCAAGGTTGGCGACAATGTTTTAACTCAAAATCCTGTGGTACTATCTGGCGGAACGATTGAGTTGGTTTCGCAGAACGACGACTACTTCAGTCAAGACTCTTTGATGAGTCGGTCCCTGACGTCGGGCATCTATTACATCGGCGTGAGCGCTAGTGGCAACAGCGATTACAACGGCTCCATTGCCGGTACCGGTTTCGGTGGTCAATCGCAAGGCAACTATGAGCTTCGTATCAACTTCCGTTCGGCCGTGGACACATCCGATACGATTCAAGATATCGTCGGGTCTAATCCGACTGGCGTTGCTGTAGGCTTTGATGGCGATTCGGATGGAGTTCCAGGTGGAACGTATGATTTCTGGTTTCAAACAAGATCGCTCGATCGTTCCTTAAACTTCAATGCTGGTGGAAGTGCCGGACTTGAGGGCAGGATCGTTACGGTTACGGGTGCCAACGGCTCGGTACAGGTCTTTGAATTCGACAGCAATTTATCCATTTCGGCTGGCCGCATTCGAATTCCATACACCAATAACAGTACGGCTTCGCAATTGGCCGGCGTGTTAGCTGCAGCCATCAACGCGCGCTCACAACTCGGGGTGGTTGCCACTGCGGTTGGTACGAACATCAAGCTCACAGGCGAGCGTTCCATTGTCATCGACCCGCTTTTGAACTTGATCGACGTAGCAGGTAAGACAATTTTTGTGGACAAGTCGGCTGGTCCAAATGCGGATGGAAGTCTTCAACGTCCATTTAACAACATCTCTTCACCGGGTGTTCCCAATGCGTTTGGCGCAACTCACCCTGGCGATATCGTTCGCATCGTTGGAAACGGCGGAGCTGACGGAAACTTGGCAACCACCGGAGACAATTTTGCCTACGAAATCGGGTTGGGGTTATTGCCCGGCTCTGTATTGTCCGACGGTGCGACCATGGATGTTCCATTGGGCGTAACAACCATGATCGACGCTGGGGCAGTATTCAAACTGAGAGGCGCAAGGATAGGAGTGGGCAGCTCCAATCTCAACATCAACCGCTCTGGCGGGGCTCTACAGGTTTTGGGTGCACCTCTCTTACTTGATGCGAACGGAAATCCGCAACGCGACACTACAGGTTCCAACGCAGAGGGACGTGTTTACTTTACTTCGTGGTTAGATGAGACCATCGGCTTTGATACTTATTCTCCGACCACCACGCCTGCGCCGGGTAACTGGGGTGGCATCTCTTTACGGCGCGACGTTGATTCAGGAGCAGGCCGACAGGATCTTGAGGACCAGGGGATCTTCTTGAATTACATCAGCCATGCGGACATTCGTTATGGCGGTGGTACAGTCTCGGTCGATTCGGTGGCTCAGTCTGTCAATCCAATAGAATTCTTGGGTTCAAGGCCGACCATAACGGACAATTTGATTACGCGCAGCTCGAGCGCGGCAATGAGCGCTTCGCCGAACAGTTTTGAAGAAACCAATTTCAACGAGCCACGCTTTCAGATCAATGGGGCCTTCACCAGCGATTACGATCGCGTCGGCCCAGAGATCCATCGTAACCGATTGCTGAACAACTCGATCAACGGCCTGTTCATTCGAGTTGACGCTCAAGGACTCAATGTTCCCGGTCGCTTCGACGATATCGATATCGTTCACGTGTTGACGGACAATTTGTTGATAAATGGAGCGATCGGCGGACCCGTTCTTGACGGTACTTCGCCGCCAACCGCGCTGGTTTCTCTCGGACCAAATGTGGGTGGCAAGCTATTGCCAGGGATATACAACTACAAAGTTACCTTTGTCGATAGCAATGGATACGAGAGCGTGCCATCGAACGCCACGCAAAGTATCAATCTTTCGGGCAATCAAACAGCGATTTCTATTGCAAGCCTACCGAGCGCTAGTGGCGACTTTGTCGAGCGAAAGCTCTATCGAAGCCAGGGCAATGGAAGTGGCCCTTTCGATTTAGTGGCTAGCCTCGATCGCAACACTTCGACATTTCTCGACATTGGGCAGTTGGCGGGAGGGACTTTGAGTCGCGATCGCGCCGATGTTTCTGGGGTGACTTTGGCAGAGGTCGCGGGCGGAATTCTGCCGATCGGAAATACGTTCAACTATCGAATGGTGATGGTCGATGCGGGTGGGCGCGAGGGCTTGTCCTCCAACGCAACAACAGACATCGTTTTGACTGCGACGGGTTCTGTGCAATTGAGCAATCTGCCGCGGACGCTCACCGGTTATGTCGGTCGACGCATCTATCGCAGTACGAATGGTGGTACGTCACCATACCGACTCATTGCCGATCTGCCAGATACTCTCAATGCGAATACCGCGAGCTTTACGGACACCGGAGTAGCTCTCGCGGGGACTCTTTCGGCAGAGAGCTTTGGCGTCAAGCGGCCGCGTTTGGGTGGTTCTTTGGTGATCGATCCAGGTGCTGTCATTAAGTTGGAGTCGGCTAGGATCGAACTGTCCTTTGGCGCGAGCTTGATCGCGGAGGGCACAGATGGTTTCCCGATTGTGTTCACCAGCCGATTGGACGATTCGGTCGGCGCGGGTGGCACGTTCGACACCACGAACAATGGTACATCCACTGGGCCTGCTGCACGTGATTGGGGCGGTATCTATGCGGCACCGACATCGCGATTGAGCTTGGACTACGCAAAGTTTGCTTACGCAGGCGGTGTGACTCGACTGGATAGTACGTTCCGTGCGTTTAACACCATCGAAGTACATCAAGCAGACGCGAGAATCGCTCACACATTGTTTGAAAACAATGGCGACGGTTTTGGCGGACAGGGGCCTGGTACTCGATTTGGAAGACTCAGTAATGAGCGAGCCACCATTTTTGTACGTGGTGCCCAGCCGGCAATTATTGACAACGTCTTCCGCGGCAACAAAGGGAGCGCGATCACAATTGATGCCAATAGCATGACCGATGATTCGTTGCCCGATCCAGGCCGACAGACCGGAGATTCGAATCGCAATCCAAATTATTTGGCCAATCGCGGGCCACTCCTGCGAGGCAATCGCTTCGTAAACAACAGTTTAAATGGACTTAAGGTTCGAGGCGATACCCTGACTACCGCGAGCGTATGGGATGATACGGATTTGGTCCACGTCGTATATAACGAAATCTATACTGGCAACGTCGAACACGAAGCTGGCCTGCGATTGCAAAGTTCACCGACGGAATCCTTGGTGGTCAAGTTCGATGGCTATGGCTCAAACTACAATCGTAACATAGGTGCTGGACTAACGGCCAATGGCCAGCTGACCTCGGCAACTGACCGTGTGGGTGGGACGCTTCATCTGGTTGGTCAACCTGGCTTTCCAGTGATCTTGACAAGTTTGTTCGATGATACGGTCGGTGCAGGGTTGCAGCCGGATGGCAAGCCTCAGACGGATACCAACAACGATGGCATTGGTTCGATTCCCCAAGCCGCTGACTGGCGTGGGATTTTGCTTGATCAGTACTCCAACGATCGCAATGTAGGTTTGGTGCTTGAGACCGAGGACTTTGCTGCGGCTGCACCTGGGCCAAATGGTTTGGCGTCGACCGCTCAAGTGCTGGGGGGCTTGGCCGCCAATTCGAATTCAGGCGACGAAACACATCGGCTCGGATTCGTAGTGGAAGGAACACTTAGCCAGAGCGAAGATATCGATGTCTACAGCTTCACGGGGGTTGCTGGCGCCGAAGTTTGGCTAGATATCGATTATACGAGAAACAATTTGGACTTGGTTTTAGAATTGCTAAATGCCAATGGTGACCTCCTTGCCCGGAGCGATAACAGCACGGCTGAAGCTGTAGATCCTTCGTTGCTGTTCGTTTCGAGTCTGATTCCTCGCAGCTCAGTCAATCCGCTGGCTACACGTTCCGTCGGCACGAAGCTAACGAGTAGCGGCGCGGTCAAGGAAGATGGAACAACCAATCCGATGGATCCTGGCCTGCGAGTTCGCTTGCCCGGTTCGCCCGGTAACCCAAGCACTTACTTTGTTCGCATTCGGAGTTCAAGTACCAATGCCGACGCGGCTGGCGCTGGGCTAACGTCTGGTTCCTATGAACTTCAAGTCAGGATGCGAGAAGCCCAAGAGTGGGCTGGTTCTGAAATCAATTATGTCGATATTCGATACGCTACGAATGCAGTTCACCTGCGTGGATTGCCCGGTGAGTCGCCGCTCATTGGCGAAGCAGCCGAAGACGAGAATGTTCGCAACGGTAGTTTCTATGCGAACAACGGAGTCGCGACAGGCAATGGCGTCAGCAATTCGTTCTTTGGCGGCAGTTTCTTCACGAGCGTTGACAAACAGATTGGCAATAGACCGCAGTATGTGGGCAATTTGCTCTCAACTGCCAAGGGAGCCATTAGCATCGCAGGCAATTTGAGTTCCAACCGCGACGTCGATTTCTATGCATTGGAAATCACCCAAAAGGATATTGTCGGTAGTTTGGCGGGAGGCAATGCTTCGGTCGTGTTCGATATGGATTATGCGGACGGGCTCAATCGTCCCGATACGTCCTTGAACATTTTCCAGGAAGAGCCTTCGCAATTCGGCAATCAGTATCGACTTATCTATTCGAGCGATTCAAGCAATATTGCAGACGATCAAGGTAGGCCGCTTTCTATCACGGATGTGGAAGAGCTAAGCCGTGGTTCCGCAGGCAAAGGCGATGCCTACATCGGACCTATCGCATTGCCTCAAGGAAATTATCTGGTCGGAGTGTCGTCTGCGGCTTATCAACCGCGAGCAAAGATTCTGAGCCCAGCCAATTTGAAACCGATCAGTTCGATTCGTCGAATCGTCGACGAGAACGCAATTGCAGGTGTGACGACAGCGGATTTGCCAGTCGTTCAAAACTTCATGCCAGCCAATAGAACGATTGGTGCAACCGGTATTCTCACTTCAGCCA
>JANLRK010000056.1:0-35107 GCA_031361585.1 Pirellula sp.
AAATCATATACGCCAACTTTTTTCTCCTCACGGGTTCGGCCTCTCTGCTTCGCCTGGTTGCGGTAAACTCTTAAGATGCCCGATCAACGCTGTGAATGCCGACTTCCAAACCGTCAGGGTTGTGGATTGAATTGGCTAAAATTCCCGATCGTCGTCCTCATCTTCTTGGTCATCATCCAACATGTTTTCGTGTTCGGGGAATCGCGGGCCCTGAAACGCGACACCTGGCCGATCATGAAGTGTCTCGTTGGAACCGTCCATATCGACGAGCGTCGCTTCGAGCGGATAGCATTTGGCTTGCCACTTCAACGCCACCTCTTCGGCCTCGGCGGAATCACGGGCTAACACCCCCCACTGAGCAATGTAGTTTTCCCATTCGGCTTGGTCAGGCATGCATCCCTCGGACTGCGACCAGTCATCGTCAAGAGGTTGTGAAAGATAACACTGATACAAAAATAAGTCGCAGGGCTTTTCGTCGGCTCGCACCTGTTCAAAGAAGCTCTCGGTGGCAATTCCTGCCAGGAGCATCTTTTGTTCGACTCGTATTTGAAGCGAACGTTCTTCAGGGCACATTTTCGCAGCCGTAATAAGCCTTTCGAACGCCCCCGAGACTCCGCTAAGAGTCAAATCATTGATTTTCGAAAGGGGGCGAGCAAGTGCGACCTCGATGAACTTGGCCGCCGCCTCGGATTGGCCAAGCTGAGCATGAGCCGCTGCTCTCACCGAATCGATATGCAGTCCGCTGGATTGAAACAAGGCAACCTCGCGATCGATGGCCTCCATCGCCTCTTGTGGTCGTTTGAGTTCAAGCAACCCGGAGCTGAGATAGTAATTTGTCCAAGGGCCCGGTGAGTGGCGTTCGTGTAATTTCTGCAAAAAACTAACTTGCAATTCATGCTGTGTCAGCGCATGGGCTTTCAAAGCTGCTTCGAATAGGAGCTCACCGGAGTCCCCTCCCTCTCGAATGCAAAGATCCAGCACGTACAACGCATCTTGCAATCGATCGGTCTCGGAATAAATTCTCGAAAGAGCAAGGGCTGCATCATCGCGAGTTCGGTCCAACTTAAAAGCTCTCGCATAACACCGTTCAGCTTCACCTGAGTTTCCGATGTACTCGAAGACCTCCGCGGCGCGAAAGTTGTTGTTGACCCCTGTCGCTTCCATTTGCAAAGATTTTCGAACAAGCTGCTCAAGTCGATCGTTGCTGACCGATGTCGGCGGCAGATCGCGCTCCCTGATGGACTCGTCATCGAATTCGTCTAAATCGTCTAAATCATCGAAATCACCGAGATCGTCGAACTGCAATTCGGCGGTCAATCGATCAAGCATGCTGATTGTCATACCTAGTCGGGCCAGCAACGAAATCAAATAGGCGACCTCTTGGTTCGAAGAGACCAAAGTATTTCCCCATTTCCAAACCTTGGCTCGATCGCAGTCAGGTGTAACCAAAAAATTCATTAGGTACATGGCTCGACCGATATCCTCAGGATGCGAGAAGTCCTTTAATGGTCGATCCAAAAGCTCCTGGCGAAAAGGCGCGACATCGACTTTGGATTGCGAATCCTGTTCGGCCCCTTTGCCCAACAAGTGCATTCGCTCTGTTAGGTCATCCAACCACAGAGCAAGTGGCGTTGTCGATTTCGTTAAAGTTGCCTCGGTCAACTTGACCTCCATATCGGCGGCGACCGAAATAGGTTCAGGCTGTGGCCCCGCGTTGACCGTTCGCGTGTTTCGAACAACGGTACCCAACGGCGTTACATCGACGGATTCGTCGAGTATTTGATGCAACCGGCGAATCGATTGCCAATCGTTGGCCGTCGTGGCCGTTTCCTCAAACTGAACGCTGAGTCGTTTTGCCTTGGTCATGTCGCCACGCAATCGATATAGCGCTACGAGCCTAATACCTGTCTCCAACCATTTAGTAATGGCTTTGCTCTGTTTTAAAGTCTTGTTCCAAGCGAGAATCAGTTTTTCCGCTTCATTCCATTCCTGATTCATAATGTGACCGAGCGACGTCAATAGGTCGATATCCAGATCGTACTCGGGGCATTCACCGCGCGGAGGAAGCTCTTTGAGTAGCTTCATCGTACGCCCATCTATCTCTTGATCCTCCATCAAGTCGAGCGTATGGCGTTCCAGCATGATTGCGATTAACGCGCCTTGCGTATCGTTGTTTTTTGGCGAAAGGGCGAGTTTGGCAGCTTGCTCCAATTTGGATCTAGCGGAATCATGCTGTCCTTCGAAAATATCCATGGTCGCCAGCCGTAGCATCGCCAACCAGCGTCGGTCGCCGCGCTCGGGAAACTCATGGTCTTGGTTGAGAACTTGCTTGCAATGGTATCTGGCTAGTTCATAATCGTCGGCCGCCGTGTGGGTATCGCAAGCATACTCTCGAAAACACTGAATACAGGACAGTTTGCCGATGCGATGACACACTTCTATGCCTCCCGTTAGGCATTCCTGCATCCCCTCTGAGTTGAAGCCGTCTAGCGCGCCTGTCGCTTCAGCTAGTACTTCGTAAGCACATGCGCCCATCGAGTAAATCATGTTCTCATATTGGTCGAGGTCCAAAGAAGGCTCGATCTTTCGCGCCTGCTCCTCGTCCTCAAAGATGGCGATCAGTTCGACTGCCCGTTCACGGACGGTTTCGAACTGAAGCAGTCTTTCGGCCAGTGTCATTTGAAAGAAAGTGCCGAAGACATAGAAAGAAAGTTGTCCCTCCGACCGAGCCCTGGACCGAAGCTCACCATAGAGTTTATACGCCGATGCACAGAATGCGGACTCCATCAAATCGCCAGCTGCGTCGTTGATACCGGACAGCTCTTTTTCAATCGAATCTTGCTTTGACTTGTTCTTCTTTGCCACGCAGGAGGCCTTTTGTTGGATCGAGTTGGAACCGTTCACTAACGCTAGGCATCCTCTCGCATGGTACCATCCGGATTTGCCTGCCAAATTTTTCCCGTTTCCAACTCCAATGCAGTTAGCCATCTCCCTCCGTAACAGTACGTGTCGATGCATACGAGATGAGGGATATCGAATATTTCACCCTGCCGGTCATGCGTGTGACCAACCACGGCTTTTTTTCCCGAAATATGTGGTCCCGGAAGCGAGTTCGAAATCTTAACCCATCTTAACAGGTCTGCTGGCTGGTCAGACAGTGGCAGGACAGGGTCATAATTGGCGTGAACGATGAAGTGGCTATCGTTTTCATAAAAATCGCCCATTCGTTTTAGGAAATCACGATGCGATTGCGGCACGCATGCGAGGTCCCCAGAGAAACCATACGAGTCCATGGTTTCAACTCCACCATGATTAAGCCAACTGTAAGGCTCCATTTCTCGGTCGAGGACTGCGATAAACATCTCTTCGTGATTGCCCATCAACGCCACTAAGTTCGTCGACTGTTCGAGTTGAAGTAGACGCTCGAGAACCCCTCGAGAATCTGGCCCTCGATCAACATAGTCGCCAACGGTAACAATAGTGTCCTCTCGCGTGGGTTGGATAGCTTCGAGCAACGCATTTAAGGCTGCCAAACAGCCGTGGATATCTCCAATGGCAATCGTTCTGGGCATAACTTTCTAATCACTTCGGGCAATGGCGGTCCGCCAACTTCTTGTTTTAGAAAACAACATAGGATATTCGGCCTAATGCCTTTCGCCTATGTCAAAAAACGAGACAACTCGTGGTCCGCAAATGTTCTTAGGTTGCCCGCAGTCCCAACGACGTCTGAGCAGTTGATTTTTTTGACCCACTGCCCAAAACGCATTGGGCTTCGACGATCTTTAATTCCCCTCCGGATGAACACTGTAGGTAGCTTCTTCGCTCGCCATGGTATTGGCAAAGACCTGAGGCAGCATTGACCCAACTAGCATTCCAAAAATACTCGCTACGAGTCCAGCCAGCTGGCCTGGAAACTCTTTTCCCCAAGCAGGGACCAAGGTCAGGGTTAGCCAAACACCGACCCCTAGAGCGATACTCAACAAGGCCCCTTGGGATGTCGCCCCCCGCCAGTAAAGTCCAAATGCCAAAGGGACAAAAGCGCCAACCAAGGTAACTTGGTACGCAGAAGAAACCATATCGTAAATCGGCTTCCCTTCGACAGAAATCGCATAGGTCAGAACCGTAGTCGCAAAAACAAAGATACTAATCCGCATTGCCTGCAGAAGATGTCGATCGTCAAGACTAGGCCACATATGCCGGAGTATGTTCTCGACAAAACTGGTCGAGGGTGCGAGCAGGGTCGCCGATGAAGTCGATTTGATCGCGGAGACTAGGGCTCCAAAAAACAACACCTGCGCGAAAAAAGGCATATGATTTAGAATCAACGTCGGCAAAACTTTTTGCGGCTCATCACCCTTCAGAAGTTCTGTGGCCGCATCCGGCATGATAATCAAGGAGGCGACTACGACAAACATGGGCACAAAGGCAAATACCAAATAGGAAAGTCCACCTATCACGGCACCATTGCGAGCCGTATCGGCATTCTTGGCCGACATGACGCGTTGAAAAACGTCCTGTTGCGGTATGGATCCAATCATCATCGTAATGGCGGAAGCGATGAAGAATAGCCAATTCTTCATGGATGGTTCGGGCAGGATAGTAAACAAATCGCGCTCGCTTGCCAAAGCGAACACTTTGCTAGCTCCGCCGGCTTGTCCCGCCGACACCCAGGCGATGTACGACAAACCAATCACCAATACGATCATTTGAATGAAGTCGGTGTACACCACCGCCAGCATTCCTCCCATGATGACGTAAATGAGAACCAGGACCGTCCCAACGACCATGCCCACCGATGCGCTAATAGCACCTCCTGACAAAATCGAGAAAACCAATCCGAGGGCAGTGATCTGAGCAGCAACCCATCCTAAATAACTTAGTATGATCAACGTCGAACACAGTATCTCGATCACGATACCATATCGATTTCGAAAATAGTCTCCAATCGAAAGCAGTTTCATTTTGTAGAGTCTCTGAGCAAAAAAGAGACCGACAAAAACTAAACACATCGATGCACCGAACGGGTCTTCGACGACGTCCTTGAGACCACCGTTCACGAATTTTGCAGGGATCCCGAGGACCGTTTCAGCTCCGAACCAAGTTGCAAAACTAGTGGTGACAACCATGATTAGCGGCAACCGATGTCCCGCGACCGCAAAGTCGGAAGTGTTCTTGATCTTAGAGCCAGCCCATGCTCCTATCGCTAATGTTCCGAGCAAATAAAGGATGACGAGTGCAAGAAGTGCGGCGTTCATTCAACTCGATTCCAGGGTGTCGCCTTGTCGGCCGAATTGGGTTTGTGGGCTCGGAATAGGCTCGATCGAGCCTATGCCGATGTACTTCGAAACAGTTGAGGACAACTGTTCTACTCTTATCCGCGTTCGCTCAAGAATTGGAGGGGGATGAGCGTTCCGTCTCTGTCGCGGCAGTCCATTTCTAAATGTTCGGGAAAAAGCGTATCGCTACCCAAAATTTGGACACTAACTCCCGCTGACTCCTCTAGTTGAATCATCTCGCGACGCTTGCGATTATTTAAGTAGCCTGCGACATTTTCGTTGACACGCACCACCACCTTGGCCGCATTGGGCATTTGGCAAGCCATCATCAGCAATCGCTCGACTTCGATCGACATGCTCTCGGCAGTCTTAACCAAGCTTCGACCTCGGCAGCACGGGCAATCTTCGTAGACGCTTCGTTTGAAACTCGGACGAATGCGTTGGCGCGTCATTTCGACCAAGCCGAATGGACTGGTTCGAAGGATCTTGGTCCGAGCACGATCGCGATCCATCGCATCGCGAAGCGTCTTTTCTACTTTGCGACGATGGGAGTCTTTCCGCATGTCGATAAAGTCATTCACGATGACTCCACCTAGGTCTCGCAGTCGCAATTGCCGGGCGATTTCTTTGGCAGCGTTCATGTTTAGATGGAACGCGTTGTCCTCTGCGTTCTTGTCACCTCCACGAAAGTTTCCGCTGTTGACGTCGATGGCGACCAAAGCTTCGGTTTGATCGATGACGATCGAGCCACCTCCTTTGAGCGGAACAACGCGTTGATGAATGCGACCGATTTCCTGTTCCAGCTTGTACTTGTAGAAAAGCGGTTCGCGACCTTCGTACATGTGCAATCGGTCAGCGACGCGAGGCATGACGAGCTCTACGAACTCCTTCGCTCGGAGAAATGCCTCAGGGTGATCGATGACCACCGAATCGATATCTTCGGTGAACGTATCGCGAATCGTTCGAATGAGAATATCGCTTTCTTCGTAGACGTCGCACGGGGCGGGCGTCGTTTGAACGCGTTTGACGATGACTTTCCAGAGTCGCAGCAAATAGGCAACGTCTCGAGAAAGTTCCTTACGAGTGCGTTCGCAGCCGGCCGTTCGAACAATGAAACCGACCCCCTTGGGCAACTTCATATCGAGCATGAATCCGCGTAGCTTGCGACGCTCGTCTTCGTCTTCAATCTTTCGGCTTACGCCAACACGTCCCAAAGCGGGCATCAGGACCAAGTAGCGTCCTGGGATGCTGATGTAGGTTGAGAGCGTGGGGCCCTTGGTGCCCATGCCTTCCTTAATGACTTGTACGAGCACTTCGTCGCCACGTCGAAAGATTTCTTGAATGGGGGGCTTGAAGCGTGGCCGTCCACTTCGCAGCTTGTTGCTTCGTCTAGGTCGACCTCGGCTATTGCCGCGTGGGCCGCTCGCTCCCTCTTCGGAATCGTCTTCGTCTTCGTCACCCTCTTCTTGATCGTCTTCTTCGTTATCGTCCTGGCCTTGGTCGTCATCCACGCCAGGATAATGTCCGTCCATCACCTCCTCGGGATCGTAGCCGGCTTGGCGAAAGTACTGTGCCTCGACATCGCTGATATGGAGAAAGCCATTGCGGCCAACTCCAAAATCCACGAACGCCGCTTGGATACTTGCTTCGATATTGACAATTTTACCTTTGTAAATATTTCCTACCCAGTTGTTTTGGCTAGTTCGTTCCGTATAGAGTTCTTCTAGAACGCCATCTTCCAGCAATGCAATCCTGCATTCCTCGGATTGGGAGACATTGATGAGCATTTCCTTCTTCATCGGACTGGATTGTTCCTTTCAATTGTCGTCATCCCTGGTAGGTTAAACTCGGTTCGGACTCAGCGAACGAGCGCCTGGTTGGACGTTGACTAGTGTTTTTGTTTTTAAGCTTGTAATACGATTTCGGGCACGAGCCCTGCTAATTGGTTCATCAAGAAAGCGTCGACTTCGCGGGCCGTCGAGAGACGGAGTGCTCGCCAAGCCATGGCTTCGCATTGGCCAATAGTGACCGAACGAATTGCCTTCTTTAAAATCGGGATTGCAGCTGGAGCTAAGCTCAGCGTTCGAATCCCCATTCCGACCAGCAAGAGTGCGTAGGCGGGATTATTGCACATCTCGCCACACACGCTGGTCGACTTCTTTTTTTCCGAAACGATCTGTTGAGTCCTTTGGATCAACCGAAGGACAGCCGGATCGCACGCTTGATAAAGGTCAGCAACTGAGTCATTGCTGCGATCTACGGCAAGCGTATATTGAGTCAAGTCATTGGTTCCGATACTCACAAAATCGATTTCGTCGATAAATCGATCGAGCATAAGAACTGCAGCAGGGACTTCGACCATCATCCCGACTTGAACTGCGCATTGAATGTGTTTGCCTTCCGACGCTAGATCCTCCGACACGGAGCGGAGCAGGAAGCGTGCGCTTCGCAGTTCATCCAGTGTGGTGATCATTGGAAACATAATGCGCACATCCCCCAAACAAGCCGCGCGAAGTATGGCGCGGACTTGAATGCGAAAAAGCGCTGGGTTTCGAAGGCTCAAACGGATGCTTCGCAGACCGAGAAACGGATTGTTTTCTGGTTCTGCCAACATCGTCATGCCCATTTTATCCGCACCGAGGTCGAGTGTGCGGATCACAACGGGCCGGTTTTGCATATCGCGCACAACTTGCGCATATGCTTGATAGTGTTCCTCTTCCGTGGGCTCTTGGTCGTGCCCGAGATAGAGGAACTCTGTTCGATAGAGGCCGACGCCATCTGCTCCTCGAGCGACGCACGAGAGTGCTTCGTTGGGGAATTCGACGTTTGCCATCAACTCGATGCGGACACCATCGCTGGTGGACGCTGGTAAGTCGCGAATCTCTTCCAATTGCGTGGCGATCGATTGTCGAAATCGCCTGCGTTGCATGTAGTGATCGCGAGTTGCGTCGTCAGGCGAAACGATGATGCGGCCCAAATGGCCGTCCACGATGACTTCATCGCCGCTTCGTATGTTGTGTAAAAAATTGCCGACACCGACGACGGCCGGTATCTCCATGCCGCGAGCTACGATGGCTGTATGGCCACCTGGGCCACCCGCTTCGGTACAAATCCCAAGGACTTTTTCGCGATCAAAACCAGCTGTTTCACCGGGGGTTAAATCGTGGCTGACGACAATCGCTTCATGTGGCAACAGCTTGAGAGTAGCGGTCGGCTGACCGGTAAGCCCCTCCAAAAGGAGTCTCTCTACGTCGCGAATATCGGCAGCTCGTTCGGAAAGGAACGTGCTCGTGGCTTTGCGAAAGGCTGAAGCATATTTGGTAAAGACCTCGCTGACAGCATATTCGGCCGAATAGGTCTTGGTGCGGATGAGGCTCTCGAGTTCCGACTGCAGATGAGGGTCATGCAGGATTTGCTGCTGGGCCGAAAAGATATTGCCGAGTCGTTCGCCGAGTTGCGCGGTCGCCGATTGTCGGCTTGATTCCAATTTATCGTAGGCTTGCTTTACGGCGTCGACGAGCCGACCCCATTCGCGTTCGTCTTCTCCGACGGCGACCAAACAACGGTTAATTCGGTAGCCCTCGCGATCAAACACGAGAGCTCGTCCAATCGCGACACCGGGCGAAACCGCGATGCCTTGCAATTCCAGCATGCTGAAATGATCTATCTGTTTTGTTGGTTGCTGGATGCAACCGATTGTGCAATTCTATCCGCTCAGAAATCCACGAGATTTTTGAGCCGCTAAGTCGATTGTTCGACGTTGAGTTCGTCAAACTGCTGATCAAACATCAATCGGATGACGCGAATCGCTTCATCCGCGTCCGGTCCTTGCGCTCTTAGCACCAACTGGGATCCCTGAGTGGCACCTAGAGTCAATAGGCTCAAAATGCTACGGCAGTCGGCAATCTGTCCAGCCCGCTCCAGCTCAATCTGGCATTGAAAACCAGCTGCCGCACGAACCAGTTTGTCTGCGGGCCGCATGTGCAACCCCTCTGGATTGTTAACGGTAACCGTGCAATGTTGAATGGCCGATGACATACGATTTTGAAGCGACTCACTTGTTAGCTGCCAAACTGATTTCCGTCGGCTTCGTCTAGCAACTGGGAAATGTCTTCGATGGTTTTGGATTGACGCAACAAACGGCAAAACATGTCATCTCGCAATTGTCGCGAAATGTTTTCTAAAGCCCGCAAATGATCGCCAGGGCGGTCAGGCGGAGACACCAACAAAAAGAAAAGCGATGCAACTTGGCCATCGAGCGACTCAAAGTCCAAACCGTTCTGGCTTACCCCGACGGTTCCGATGAGTTTTTCGACACTCGCATGCTTGGTGTGAGGGACTGCGACTCCTCGGCCGATGCCGGTGCTGCCCAATTCCTCACGTTTCATTATGGCTTTGATGATGTCGGCTTGGTCCCCTGCCTTGATGTCGCCTGCTTTTACAAGCGATTGGACCAATTCGGTGATGACACCTTCTTTTGTCGTCGCAGTCAGTTCTGCGCAAATTGCTTTCCGGGATATGAATACGGAGAACTTCATTACTTAGTGACCCTTGCAACTAACCGGCGATGCGGAATGGATAAAATGTTGGACCAAAAACGGCAATTCGCAAAGCCTAGACTTCGTTGTTGCCGGTGTGTTTTACAGGAGTAGCCTTGTGGTCGGTTACTTTTTCTTTGTGTTTTCGAATTTGCTGCTCCACTTTGCCAATCGTCAAGTCCAACGCTGCTAGTATCGAAGCGGCTTGCGCGGTGGCCACGAAATCGGGTGAATGTTCAGCGGAAACGTTGATTTCGACGGTGGGCTTGTCCAAATGTTCAAGATCTACGGTCACTTCGATCGCATTGATTCGATCGAACAATCGCCGTACTTTGCCAGCTTTTTCTACAATTATTGCTTGGTCTTCGGGCTTTAAGTGGCCATGGCGAGCTGAAACGTTGACTTGCACGGAGGATCTCCACAAAGGAGGACGAGATGTTAAAACGCAGAACGATTACAACAAAACCTATCCGTTTGGACGGAAGTTGTAAGGGTCGACCGGGCGGAATTGTAACGCTTTCCAAGAATGCCCACAAATCCCCGTTAAGAAGGATTGTGGTCAATGTTAGCAGGTTTGAACGGAATGACCGCAATTCTTCAGCATATATCCTTACCACTCTACTGCTTCTATTGCTGTTGCTTTTCGAAATTGAGCGTCAACCGAATATGTTCGTAGGGAACACGCTGTTCCAAATGCTCGAAAATTGGCTTTAACCTTTCTCGTCCAACAACATCCGCGGCGGCAATAATCCGCTGTTGCAACTCGATTTCCAACCAACAATCGATCGAGGAAATCGCTTCGTCGTGCATAAGATCCAACAAATGAGTTACGACAGTCCCGACCGTGATGTCAGCTTTCTCCGCAATCTCTTCAAACGGCCGGCCTTCTCGCAAAAGCGGAAACGTAATCGCTTTTGCCCCGGCCGCTCCCAAGCGAACCGTCCGAGGCTTGACGATCCCGTGCCCAACTAAATTTTTTTTCCAATCGACGTCCAGCTCAAGCGCAGCCGATCCACAGTGCTCATGGACAGCATCTAAGAACGATTGGCCGTAAGTGTTCAACTTTGCGTTGCCGATTCCGGACACGTTCAACATACCGTCTAAAGTAGATGGTCGCTGCGCACTCATTTCGTACAAAACATTATCGGAAAATATGATGAACGGTGGAACGTTTTGTTCGCCAGCAAGTTTCCTTCGCAATGTTTTCAACTTTTCAAATAGTCCCATGTCCGCATGAGCAACCGCATCGCTTGTTGCAGATTGCTTTCGCTCTTTGGTCGCACTCACAGTGCGAATTAATCTAGGCTGTCCGTCACCAAACAAGATCGACTTGGAATTGGCATTGAGCTTGAGAATGGGATACTCGGTACCCTCCAACTCGAGCGAACCCTGGCCAATGAGCTGATAAATCCAGTCTCGCAATTGTGCTTTGGGGATTTCCTTGAGGAGGCCATACGTACTCAGCTTGTCGTGCCCACGCTGCAATACGATTTGTGTTTTCGCGCCCAGCAAAATATCGACGACGTAGTTTACGCCGAACCGCTCTTGAACTCGAAAAACGCATGAAAGGATTTTTTGAGCGACAATCTTGGCGTCTGGAACATCGTCCGTATCACCTAAACAAATATCACAGGCCCCACACGAGTCGTTGCCATACGATTGCCCAAAGTACGCAACAAGAGCCTTGTGACGACAGACCGGTGTTCGGCAATAACGAGACATTTCCTCAATCTGATTTCGTGACGCAATGATGATCTCTTCGCGTGCACCGGCTTCGACGAGACTCGCCTCCGTAATTTTCTTCAGGGTAATCGCGTCCCCTGCGCTATGAAATAATACGCACTCGGCGGGCAATCCATCGCGGCCTGCTCGCCCCGTTTCTTGTTGGTAGTGCTCAATGGATTTGGGGATCGAAGCGTGCACAACAAAACGAACGTTCGATCGATCGATACCCATACCAAATGCAACGGTCGCTACTGCCACATCGACCGCTTCCGTCAAAAATGCTTCTTGTGCTAGCTTGCGTTCGTCGTGCGACATGCCAGCATGGTAACCGACCGCTGAGAACCCCTTGCGCTGCAGGTACTCCGTCACAGACTCAACGTCCTTTCGGCGCAAACAGTAGACAATACCCCCTGACCCGCGATGCCGATCGCACACCTCTTGGATTTGTTCCTGAAGGTCGAGCTGAGGCAAAACGCGATAAGTTAAATTGGGCCGATCGAAGGAGCTGACCAATACGCGTGCAGACCTTAGCCCTAGCTGATCGATGATGTCTAACCGCACTTTCTCGGTGGCTGTCGCGGTGAAGCCATGCATGGCAGCCTTCGGGAACAATGTCCGAAGACTGCTTAGCTGGCGATACTCGGGACGAAAATCATGTCCCCATTGTGATACGCAGTGCGCTTCGTCGATTGCAATCGTGTGAACGTCGTTCCCGTCCAGAAATCGAACGAAGTCCTCGTTGACGAGTCGCTCTGGTGAAACAAAAAGCATTCGCACTAGGCCGGAACGAATATTCTGGGCCGCGTCCCGTTTCTCAGAAGCAGTGAGCGTACTATCGATGCGAATAGCATTCACACCAACCTGCTTGAGCGAATCAACTTGGTCTTTCATGAGAGCGATGAGCGGTGAAACGACGATTGTCATTCCGCCCTTAAAAATTGCGGGAGCTTGGTAACAAAGCGATTTGCCTCCTCCCGTGGGCATAACCACCAAAGTGTCTCGGCCCTCCAGAATGGATTCAATGGCCGCTTGCTGAGATGGCCGAAGGGATTCGAAGCCCCAAATCTCCCGAAGCAGCGAATAAAACCGATCCGGTATGCTGCTGTTTTGTGGTTCGATGGACGTAGGCGTCAGCGCTGGTGGCATAATGTTATTCAAAAGTTAGATTGCCGCCAGAATCAAAAAATGGATGCTTTGCCAAATGTATCAGATTGATTTGTCCGTAGCATTGCCGCATTGCCCCCTGGGCCGTGCGTATTTTTGCCTCTGGGCCGAAGCTCCGGCTAAACATTCCCGCCCCTCGCCTTCGCAGGATACACAAGCCACGATTTGCACAAAACCCACTAAATTAGCAAGGCTCATAGAGCGGTTGCCCTTGACGATTGGCACTGGTCGGCTTTATTTTATGGGATTCTTGGGAAAGGGTACGAACTTACCCCTGGGCGGCCTGATGTTTGCACATCGCGACCACCCGAGCAAAACGCCGATGTAGCTTCAATTGGTAGAGCACCGCATTCGTAATGCGGGGGTTGCGGGTTCGACTCCCACCATCGGCTTCCAAAATGTTGGGCGGCATCCGAAGATACTGGGTCTGAAAAAACGAACGCCAGTCGACAAAAAATTAATTGGGGATCTTAGAGCAAATGGTTCAAATGGCGACAGTAGATATCAGAGAAATCGTTCTTTCCAACCAGACATTTGGCCCACAGGACATTGATCGTTTAGTACGAACAATCGAAGATGATCTTACTCAGTGCGCGCTGTTGCGCGATGCCGTACACGAGCTCCAGCAAACTCCGAATCCTTCTCCTGCAACACTGACGCGACTGGGTGTGTGCATGTATTTGATAGGCAAGTTTGAGGACGCCGAGGCAACACTCAAACAAGCCGATGGGGGCGCACTGGCCCAGTATTACCTCGGCAAGAGCTGTTTTCAGCTCGAGGAATACGAGCGAGCATTAGTCTATTACGACGCGGCTGAACGGGCTGGATATACGCCGGAATGGTGCCAACTATCGCGGGCCGAAGTATTGCGCTACGTTGGACGAAAAGAGGAAGCGTTGAAGCTGCTCGACAATATTTTTGGTTCCGTAGAACAGCACGCGGAATATCCATTTCAACGGGCCGCAACGTTAGCATCCATTGGCGGTAATTTGACGGAAGTAATCGCACTCTATCAGCGGGCACTTCAAGTGAATCCGCGTCATGCGGGCGCGCTTTTCGGCTTGGCACTGGAGAACGATCGAGTCGGGAACGATCAGCATGCTTTTGAATTGTATCAGCGTGGGGCCGGCGTGATTCCATCCCACGTTGGAACGCTGCTCAATCTAGGCATCATGTACGAAGACCGCAACGACTACGCGCGTGCGCAAGCGTGCTATCGACGTATCTTGGAAACGCAACCCGACCATAAGCTGGCGGTTCTTTACCTGAAGGATGCGGCTGCAGGCGGAAACATTCTCTACGACGAAGATTCGCAGAAAAAGAACGAGCGTTTGGCGCAGCTGCTCAATGTACCTGTAACCGATTTCGAGCTTTCGGTCCGATCCAGAAATTGCTTGCAAAAGATGGGTATTCGAACACTAGGTGATTTAACTCGAGTGTCGGAGCAGACCCTACTCTCCAGCAAAAACTTCGGCGAAACTTCCCTGGTTGAAATCCGCGAAATGCTGACCGCGCGTGGGTTGGGTTTAGGTCAATTTTCACACGAGAAACGCGAAGCGGATCCGCCGTTGGATGTCAGTGGCATGACCCCGGATCAGCAAATGCTCCTCGACCGTCCGATTTCCGAGTTGAATCTTTCCGTTCGTGCCCGCAAGTGCATGGTTCGATTGCAACTCAACACAATTGGTGAACTGATTCGCAAGACGGGCGACGATTTATTGGAGTGCAAGAATTTTGGCGTAACCAGTTTGACCGAAGTGAGAGAAAAGCTCGAAATTATGAATCTCAAACTCCGCGGCGATTAACAATGTGGCACGGTGGTCCCCACCGTGATCTGACCACCTTGATCTGACCACCTTGATTTGACCACCTTGATTTGACCACCGTGATTTGACACCGTGATTTGGTCTAAATGGATTCGACAATTTTGGACGTCGCTTGGTCAAACGTGTACTTGTGACCCGTCTGGCATAGGACGAGCGGACCTACGTGGTTCCAGACCATTTCACTTCGATAACTACGCATTTTCGTGACCAATTCTGCTCCCAAATGAACTCGGCGTTTCGCGGCTGCGTAGCCAACGGAACATACTTGCTATGTCGTTAACCTTTACTTGTTCGTCAAACATGCGTTGTTGGACGATCGAAACGCGATATACTCGCACCTTGGCCGAAAGGAACCGTTTCGGCCAACCATCGAGTTCGTTCCCTTTACGATAAATCAATTGACTTAACATGCCTGAACCAAGTGCTAGCTCCAAAGTAATGATCGAGGCTGAGGGGTTGTCCAAGTTTTATGGTCCATTCGCAGCTGCACGCGAGGTGTCCTTTCAAGTAAGCAAGGGAGAGCTCGTCGCGTTCTTAGGGCCAAATGGTGCTGGAAAAAGCACGACCATGAAAATGCTGACGGGATACCTAGCTCCGAGCGAGGGTGTCGCTCGTATCGCAGGTCATGATATGTTTTCTGACCGGATCGCTGGCTCTATTCGGCTGGGATACTTACCTGAGAATGGTCCGCTGTACCCAGACATGACGCCGCATAGCTTGCTCAGTTTTTTTGCAGACGCTCGCGGAATGGCAACCGACTACAAGAAGACGCGCATCGAAGCCGTGATTGAGCTCTGCGATTTGAAGTCGGTTATTCATAAGGCCATTAGTAAACTTTCCAAGGGTTTTCGGCAGCGAGTCGGCATGGCACAAGCATTGCTGCACGAGCCGGAGGTTCTTATTCTCGACGAACCCACAGCGGGCTTAGACCCAAACCAAATCCGCGAAGTTCGAAACACAATGAAGAAGCTTGGCGAGACCAAGACGATCTTATTGTCCACGCACATTTTGCAAGAGGTCGAAGCGATGGCTTCTCGGGTCATCATGATCAACGAAGGCCGCAAGGTTTTCGAAGGTACCGTTGAAGACTTGAAGAAAGTCAAGGGTGACCTATCCGCCGCGTTCCATAAGCTCACGGGCGCTTCGGCTTAAAGGCAAAAGAAAGCAAGAAAGTGTCACCAATGAATTGGATGACTCAAATTCAAACGTAACCGTCCAACGATTCTGTGATTAAGGAATACTGCACGTGGCTCTCGTTCTCACCGCATTGATCAAGCTGTTAGTGCTCGACATTGTTTTTTTGGCTGTTATGCTCGCGCTCGTGGTCTTGCTTGCTCGCGGCCGTCGCGTAGCATACGCAGTCCTCAAGCGAAACTTCTACGGTTACTTTGCGAATCCGACCGGCTATGTGTTTTTATGCCTGTTCGTTTTGCTAACAAGCATGGCCGCGTTTTGGCCGGATGAGTTTTTTAATTCGAATCTTGGCACTCTAGGGCAACTAAATAAGTGGTTTACGTACATCATGATGTTTTTCATCCCAGCCATTACGATGAGCATCTGGGCCGAAGAAAAACGCCAGGGAACGGACGAGCTCTTGTTGACGCTGCCTGCCGATGACTTTGACATCGTCGCGGGCAAGTACGTTGCCGCCTCGGCAATCTACACCGTATCGCTACTGTTCTCCCAACTTTCGACATTCATCGTTCTGGCATTGTTGACGCAGGGTGAGATCGATACCGGACTCTTCTTTACCAACTATATCGGGTATTGGTTTATCGGCTTGGCAATGATCTCGATCGGAATGGTCGCATCGTTCTTGACTCAGAACTTGACGGTCGGATTTATTCTTGGTGCGGTCTTCAATGCGCCTTTGGCGTTCGCCTTCATAGCAGAGAATGTTTTCGCCTTTATTTTTGGGGCTGCAGCCAATCGAAACGTCGCGAGAGAGATCAGGAATTTCAGCGTCCAAGAGCGATTCGACGATTTTGGACGTGGAGTGTTAAGCCTGTCGGGAATGTCGTACTTTCTGCTTGTGGCGGTCTTCGGTGTATACCTTTGCATGGTGCTGATAGGCAAACGACACTGGAGTGGCGGACGTGATGGGAACACGAAATTAGCTCATTTTTTAACGCGTATCGTTTTGCTTGGTGTTCTGGCTTATGCGGGCAGCATGTTGTTCCGAAATCGGGATCTACTGAGACTGGATGCAACGGAAATGAAGGTGAGTTCGCTTTCCCCCGTAACCACCGAAATGATTCGAACACTTGGCAAAGACCGCGATATCGTGGTCGATGCATACATCTCGAACGAAGTGCCTGAACAGTATGCAAAGATCAAATATCAAATCGTATCGTTGCTAAAGGAATTCGAATCGACAGCAAGCTCCTCTGGAGTCTCTATGCAAGTTCGAATATACGATTCGATCGTGCCATCCAGCGATGAAGAAAAGATGGCCGAACAACAGTACGGCATCGTTCCTCAAATGATTCGTGTTCGGGAGCGTGGAGCCTATTCGGACCAACCTGTTCTGTTGGGGGCTGCATTCAGAAGTGGATTGCAGAAAGTAGTCATTCCTTTCTTCGAACCGGGTGTACCGGTCGAGTATGAGCTCGCACGCTCCTTAACTACTGTTGCGAAACCCACCCGCAAAAAACTTGGCATTCTCAAGACAGACGCCAAGTTGATGGGCGGAATGGACATGCGATCCTTTCAGTCGCAGCCTCAGCAACCGATTGTGGAGGAGCTTTCCAAGCAATACGAAGTCATCGAAGTGAACGCCTCTTCACCGATCGATACGGAGAAGTACGATGTTCTGTTGGCGGTTCAGCCTTCGTCGATGGGGCTCGAGGAAATGGTCAACTTCACCAACGCCGTTACGGCCGGTGTGCCAACTGCGATTTTTGAAGATCCGGTTGTGGCATTGGATGCGGTTCCAGGGACTGGCGATCCGAAGCAGCAGGGTGGCGGCATGATGGGTATGATGGGTGGCGGTGGGCAACAACCCAAGGGCGAGATCCGTCCGCTTTGGCGGGCGCTTGGCATCGAGGTCCCGGGTAGACCAGGCATGTCCGGCCTCTTCTCGCCTGACATATGTTGGCAAGAGTACAATCCCTATCCCATTTTGGCAGAAACGTCGGAAGCGTCCAACCTGTGGATCTTCGCTCGCGAGGAAGCACCTGGCGCGGAGAACGCACTCAACAATCAAAGCGAGATCACGAAGGGTCTGAAAGAGATAATGTTCCTATATGCCGGCGTTATTGTTCCGGCTAAAAACTCGGGACTGAAATTTACTCCGCTGGTTAAGACAGGCCAAATTGCAGGCACGATGCCTAAGTCCGAGATCGAAAGTGTTCAGAGGTCTGGTCTTAGTCGTGCGACAGAATATCAACTGAGGCAAGGAGCCAATCAAGGCGAGCAAATTTTGGCGGCCTTGATCGAGGGCGAAGCAGACGCAAAAGACGGGGCGGCATCGACTGCCAAGCGACCAATTAAGGTGGTCTATGTCACAGATATTGACTTCATGTCTCGGACATTCGTCGATATTCGAAATCGTCCACCGATGTTGGAGGATATCAATTTCCAATTCCAAAACATTACGTTTGTTTTGAATACAATCGACGTTCTCGTTGGTGAAACACGATATCCCCAGGTTCGTCGACACATTCCTACCTACAGCACGCTAAAGCTAGTTGAGATAAAAGCAGACGAAGCACGCAAGGAAGAAGCAAAGAAGCGAACCGACTATCAGAGCGATTACCTAAAAGCCGTTGCGGCCGTCGAAGATGAAAACGCCAAGTCGGAACGCGACTTGAAAGAGCAAATTGAAAAGTTACAGGCTCAGGGACCTGTCGATCCAGAGAGCATCAAAAAGCTTCAAGAGAAAATCCAGATCGACCAAATAAAGAAGATGCAAATTACCAAGAAATTTCAAGTAGAGAAAGAGCGTCTGGAACGTACTCGGGACCAGGGCATTCGGGAGGCGCGTAGGCAATCCGACGACTCGATTGGCAAAATCCAAAACTACTACAAATTGTTGGCAGTTTTTGTTCCGCCCATCCCGCCCTTAATGGTTGGAATCATCGTGATGGTTTCACGACGGTTGAGGGAACGCGATGGTATTGCAAAAACCCGACTTCGATAATTTTAAACGGGCGTCAGCCGCGTTACTCAACTTACAAAATCCAGCGTAGACATTGGAGAGAATTAAAAGTGACAGAGGGAACCAAAACCGGGTCATTGGCAGCCGTGGTTGGAATCGTTGCACTCTTGGCGTGGGTCACGTCCAACGGCAATCGAGTCAATACAAAGATTGGAGAACTGATTGGCAAACCACTGTTTGAAAAGTTTACCGATCCGCTCGCAGCCGCCTCATTGAAGATACTTCGATACGATTCGCTGAAAGTGGACTATGTCGACTTCGAGGTCGCACGCGATCGCAGAGTTGGACTATGGACCATACCTTCGCATGAGAGTTACCCTGCGGACGCGGGCAAGCAAATGAGCGAGGCAGCGAACTTGTTTGTCGGACTCAAAGTAATAGACATCGCTACTCAAAAGAAGTCGGAGCAAGAGCTCTTTGGCGTTATTGAGCCAAACAAGCAGAACTCGGACAAAGGGGGTGAAGGAGTTGGAATGCTCATTCAAATGCGCGATGAAAAAGGCAACATGCTAGCGGACTTGATTATTGGCAAGGTCATTGAAAAGAAAAAACGATATGTGCGAGTGCCATCCGAGGACGTCATTTACGTTGTCGACTTGGATACTTCACCGTTGAGCACCGATTTCAAGCAATGGATTGAACCCGACTTACTCAAGTTGAGCAGCAATGACATCGAAACACTTGGAGTAAGAGACTATCAAATCATTACAACGCAACAAGGACTCGCGCTGAAACGCAACTACGAAGCCGATTTAAATTATTCGACAGCTAGCGGTCAATGGCAGCCAATTCGAATTTCAAGTTTCGAATCGGAGCCACCAAGTGAACGAGTGCTAACGCCTGACGAACAACTCAATTCGACCAAATTAAATGACATCAAGAGCACTCTGGATAACTTGAAGATCGCAGACGTTTTGAAGAAGCCTGCTGGGCTTGCCGCTGATTTAAAAGGTGACAGCAACCTTTTAAAGAACACCGAGTCGCTCATGTCGCTTCAACGCCGAGGCTTCTTCCCCAATCCAAATCAAAAGGGCGGGGAAAGCATCGACTTCTTTTCCAAGAGTGGCGAACTTATTGTTACGCTTAAAGATGGCGTCCAATACTTATTGCGATTCGGTGGCGCGGCGGGGGCAGAAATAAACGCCGTCGATGCAACAGACGTTAAAGACGGTGAAAAGGCTGACGAAACGGTTTCTATCAATCGGTTCATGCTGGTGACAGCTCGCGTGGACGAGTCCAAGTTTCCTCTACCAGATCTTGAGCGACTTCCTGAAACAGTCGAGGAACTAAAGGAAATAGAACGGATGAAACAAAAGCCATCCGAACCGCCGCAATCGGCGCAAACGCCTACAAGTGACCCAAATGGCTTGGAACCTGCCGAAACAAAGGAAAATCCAGTTGAGCCTGTGACCGAAAAGGCTTTGGAGCCCGCGGAACCGAAGCCAGCGGATGCGCCCAATACTGATGCTGTTCCCGAAAAGCCACTTTCACTCAACATTGATGCAGAGATCCCAGCAGGTAGAACTGTTGCCTTTCAAGACCCCAAAGAGGAAGCCAAGAAGGTCGATGAGCCTGCAGCCAATGCGGAACCAACAGAAGTTGAATGGAAAGAACGCTTAGAGGCAACTAGGGAACGAATCACTAAGGAGAACCAACGGAAAATCGATCTGCGAAACGACAAGTTAAAGGCCGCTAAGAACAAAGTAGCCGAACTCAATGGTCGCTTTGCAGACTGGTACTATGTTGTTAGTGAATCGGACTACATGAAGTTAAAGATTATGATAAGCGAGCTGATTGAGCCCAAGACTGCGGCGGGAGCAGGTTCGGGTGCACCTCAAGGAGGAGGATTTCCTGGCGGCGGTGGATTTCCAGGATTCCAGCCATAGCCGATTCAGCTAGAGGCAACGCGACCGCGAGAGAGCCGTGACTTGTCGCACCCGGCAGGCCCGGCAGGTGCGACCTGCTGGATGTGCGACTCGCTGACCAACAACGGAGTGGTTGTGATGAGCGAGATCGACCGAAACGAAACGGACGAAGAAGACGAACTCGAATTGGAAGTCGCCCTGGTCGAGACCGACGAACATCTCGCGGAGGCAAGTCTGGAGGTTCAGCAGCGGATCGACGCGTTGCTGAGTGGTAATCTAGGTTTCCGTCGTTCCTCTGAAAAGGTGCGTGAGTTTCCGCAGTCTTCCGGCGTGTATCTGATGAAAGATGCGACCGGAGTCGTTATCTACGTTGGCAAAGCAAAAAACCTACGTTCGAGAGCCGGTAGTTATTTTTTGGCGGCCGCTGCCCAGGAGATTCGGACTGCAGACTGGGTGCACGAAATTGCTGACATCGACTACATGATGTGCAACAGCGAGGTCGATGCCCTTTTGACCGAGAGTCGATTGATCAAGGACATTCAGCCTCGCTATAACAAAGACCTCAAGGACGACAAGACATTTCCGTATCTGATGATCACCACTCACGAGGATTTTCCGCGTGTGGAGGTCACTCGTACCCCGAAAGCCAAGGGAGCCAAGCTATACGGACCCTTTACCAGTGCAGGCCAGTTGCGGGGCGCGCTTCAAGTCATGCAGCGTGTTTTTCAATTTAGAACTTGCTCGCTCGACATCGAAGAAAGCGATCCGCGTTGGGAATGGTATCGACCTTGTCTTTTGGCCTCGATCAAGCAATGTACTGCTCCATGCAACAAGCGTATCAGCAAAGCTGACTATCGCCGAGACATTCGTCGTCTGCAGACTTTCTTAGAGGGCGGAAGCGATCGATTGCTCAAGCAGATGCGGGAGGAAATGTTGGACGCGTCGGCAAAGCTGGACTTCGAAAAGGCGGCAAGGCTTCGAGATGAGATTCAGTTAATTGAGAACCTCGGTGATCGAGGCGAAATCGATATCCATGCACAGCCTGAAGTTTTCTACATCGATCCGAAGAAAGGCATGAGGGCTTTAAAAAAAGTTCTGGGAATGGAGAAGGAGCCACGCGTTATCGAGGGGGTCGATATCGCACACTTGGGTGGCAGCAACACGGTTGCTTCGCTAGTGCAGTTTCTTGACGGCTTGCCTTTCAAGCCAGGCTATCGCCGTTATCGCATTCGAGACGTGGAAGGCATCGACGATTTCCGCAGCATCCATGAAGTCATCTCGCGTCGCTTTCGCAAACTAAGCGATGAACAAGAATCGTTTCCAGATTTGCTGATGATCGATGGTGGCAAGGGGCAACTCAGCGCAGCCTTAGCGGCATTCAGGGACCAGGATATTGATCCGCCGGTAATGGTATCGCTCGCCAAGAAAGAGGAGGAGATCTACCGTCCGGGAGAAAGCGATCCGATTCGTTTGGGCCGCGAGTCGTTTGCTTTGCGGCTGCTTCAATACGTTCGAGACGAGGCTCACCGATTTGCCCAGCACTATCACCATCTGTTGAGGCAGAAGAGCACCTTTGATGACGAAACAAAAGGCAAAAGCAAAAATAAGTAGCGTGGCCTCTCCCGCTTCGTTGCAAGGCGGGAGTAACATTTTCAATTGCTTACCATCCGGAATGGTGGTTCCTATTGCAGTGGATTTAACGACTAAAGGATTTTTCCTGTATCAATCGACAATAAATTCGCAGCAAAGTTATTTCTTCATTTGAGTTTCATAGGTCGATGCGTCAAATAGTGTGCTAGTTTTCCATGGTTGTTTTCTCCTCCGGCAATTAGTACTGATCCCATTCGGTCCAAAATGTCTATTACCCGTGAAACCTCATCGATACTTCCATCGATCGACCGAACCAGTTTGCTGGAACGTTGTATGGGGAACCTCGCATTGGTAGAGAAGCTGAATAACGCCTTCTTAAGTTCACTGCCGAGTGAGAAAGTCGCACTGCAAGACGCGGTCGTGATCAGTGACTTGAACGCAATCGCTAGGATTGCTCACAAGCTGCGAGGGACGGCGTCGAATATGTGTGCCATGCCGCTTTCGGATGCCGCAAAGAACGTCGAACAGGCTGCACGGTCTAACCAAATCGAACTTGTCACACAGCGATGGTTAGAACTGAAGGATCAAATCGAAAACGTGATGGATGAGTTGTCGACCACGGAATCGAGTCCATTATGAACGGAATTCCCTGCATAGCTGGTGCCAAAACGGATGGACTCAAAGTGATGATCGTCGACGACGATCCGATTGCTTTGGAAATTCTTGCAAATTTTCTAGGGGTGTCTGGATATCGAGTCGAGACCGCTTCCAATGGAAAAGAAGCCCTTGAGAAGATGCGCTACTACACACCGCGCATTGTGATTTCTGACGTGGACATGCCGGAGATGAACGGTATTGAGCTATGTCGTGCTATTCGAAACAAACAATCGATTCATTACACCTATCTAATTCTGTTGACGAGTCACTCAGACACGGATAGCGTACTGCTGGGTCTGGATGCAGGTGCTGACGATTATTTGAGCAAGCCGTTTCGCCAGGAAGAATTGCGATTACGGCTGGAAGGGGGTAGACGCCTATTAACCCTTGAGGGGCGAGACATGATGATTTTCTCGCTGGCAAAATTGGCAGAGAGTCGGGATGAAGACACAGGAACCCACCTCGAACGGATTCGTGAATATTCGAAAGTCTTGGCGACGGAATTGATGTCTTGGCCAAAATTTGAGAGTGTCGTTGATGCGCAGTTTGTCGAATTGATCTACATGACTAGTCCGCTACATGATGTCGGAAAAGTTGGGATTCCCGATAGTGTTCTGCTCAAGCCGGGCAAGCTCACGCCGGACGAGTTTGAGGTGATGAAACGCCACACTTTGATCGGGGGTGACACGTTAAACGCGTCAGCCCAAGCGCATCCTGAAGCAAGCTTTCTGAAGATGGCGTTGGACATCACCTTGAAGCACCATGAACGATGGGATGGAACTGGTTATCCGTTTCAACTCAAAGGGGAGGAAATTCCACTTTCCGCTAGGATCGTAGCGGTCGCAGATGTCTACGATGCGCTGACCACCAAGCGTGTCTACAAGCCCGCGTTTACTCACGAAACTGCTGCCGAAATTATTTACAAGAGTCGGGGAACTCACTTCGATCCCGATCTAGTCGACGCTTTTGCGAACGTCGAGGAACAAATGCGACGTATCCGCTTTGAACTCGATGATATTCAACCAATGTGCCCAAGCACATCCCTTCCTGCTACCACCAATCTTGTAGCGTATTGACAGTAGGTCACTCTTGCCGAGAGTGACCTTGCGCTGTCAATACGGTCCGTAAAGCTTCACTACAGGAACTTGAGAGTTGTTGCACCAATACGAGATCTTCCCACGTTAGCCAGGGCCAATGCTGTTCGCATTCATAATCGCGTTACTTCTAGGAACACGATATTTTGATTCTCCTCGACCGTGACATGGATTTCACGCATGTCGTATTGCGGGATCATTTCTGTTAGACCCATCATGTCCATGCGATTGCGGTACACCAAGAACCAATCCATGCAAGCTTCCATGTACCCGATATCATGGATGGAAGGCAAGAAGTTTGCGATGACCAATTTGCCCCCCGGTTTTAACATGGAAAATAAATGGTAGCTTAGTTTTTGCGCCGTCTTTTGACTGAGGTAGTCGTACAATCCAGTCGAATAGATTAGATCGAACGAACCGAGGTCCATGCGACCTGTCAGCATTTTTCTGATATCGGCCAATTCGCATTGAACTCCAAACCTTGCGAAGCTTCGTTCGACTTCAACAAGGCTTTCGGCATCTGCGTCCAAAGCGATAAAAGTATTGAACCTGCTACGTCGAACTGCTGAACTCATCGACGCCTCACGGAGATGGCCCGACGCGACAGCCAATACATCGGGAAGTGTATGGACACGGGCGACTTCATCAAGCTTCTCTGCAATGAATTCACGTCTGGCTCGAACCCCAGCAGACGCGGCCGCGCGGGTAGTGTACTCAAAGACATTTTGTCCGAGCAAACTCGTGGTCGGTGGCTGCCATCCCTCTTCCAGGCCGTAGATGTAGTCCATCATCACGGCGTCGCCTGCGTACCCTCGTGGCTTGTTGAAGGCTCTACTCGTAAATGGATCTTGGTGCACGAGAGATAATAACTCAGACTCGCGAATTTGCTTAACACATTTCAACCACTCGCTTCGAGCTAAATGGTCTCGCAGCTTCTTGCATTCGATGAACAGCCGATGTACCGAGCCCTGAATGTCTAACAGCGGCTCGTTGACCGATCGCAGGCTGGTTACGATCTCGTTTACGAATTTGAGATTCGTATCGGGTATAGACGGGTGCTCGAGATCGAAACGCCTGAGAACTGCTCCAGAGGCAATGCAATTTTCTGGATGACGATGGTGGGACAAGACAGATTTTATCATGGGTAACTCCAATCCATGCTCCAACAAAAGACTACTTTAGAATCGAACTAAAAGAACGACCGAAAGGCTGGGCGAAGTGGCCTTGAAATGCCGAGGACGGAGCATACTCGTTCTGACTTGAGACAAAAGCGTAATTACTTTCAAGAATTGGGATTCGAAAAAATCACATCCGTACAATCGGGATTTCCGATTGATATTCACATGAATTCGATGATTCTGTGAGCTTCGCGGTTGCGGGGTTACAGCTGTGTCGCATACTCCAATCGATGCAATGCGTCGAGTCTTCGCAGTGTGTTGAATTGCCTTTTTCTTGCTGTCGGTTTCTTCCCGTGCGCGATCCAAATTCATCGAAGAATGCGGTTGGTGAACCACCACTTGAACAGCTGCCAACGCTCAGAACCATTCCGGTTGCAGATTGGCTTTTCGCCATTAAGGACGTCGGTCAGCGGCAGCTGACACTGTTGCAATTGGCCGTAGATATCCTTTCGGTTCTCCAATCAAGACACGACAACGGCTTCGTTTGTACCGACCTGAGTGAAGAGGCGATTCGAATTCGCTTGCCCGAGCGAGTTGGGGTTCTCGTTGACACGGAATTGCCAATTCATTTCAACCGTTCGATGGAACAGGCGATATTTCTTGCGCCAGAACAGTCTGGAGCGCTTCAACGCTCGCTCGGTCCGTACACAGATTTGTATAGTTTAGGTGTTTTCCTGTACCGTTGGATTTGCGGTTCCGCTCCCATCCAAGCATCCAATCTGAACGAATTGATGTTGGGGCAAATGACGAAGTCCGTTGCAAGTTTGCGATGGAAAGGACATCGAGTCGCGCGATGTGTTGACGAATTCGTTCTTCGATTATTAAGACGCGAACCTCGCGACAGATATCAATCCGCCCAATCCGCGTTGGCCGATTTGAATAACATCGTAGACTTTTTGGTGGGCAAATCGGTTTCGGTTGTTCTTGGTTGCATGGATAAACGCGAAAGACTGTGCGAACCATCACTGGTGGGCCGAGATTCGTGGCTGGATCGATTTGCGCATTCGTTAGAGGATCGTGCAGCGCCCAACAAGCGTTGGCTCATTCTATCCAAGCCGGGTGAGGGCAAAACGCGGTTGATTAGTGAATTCGCGAAGGAAGCCATGGCGCGGGCGGGGCTTGTTGTTCGAATGACTGGTGTTGACAGCGAAAACGCCCGCCCGCTACAGGCCTTTGCATCGGTCAGCAGTGATTTGGAGGAGTATTACGGATCGCATCCGGAGCTATTGCCTTGTTTAACGGACCAGTTGGCCCAGCATGAAGAAAGTATCCGGCCCCTCTTTCCGTGGATGTTTCAAAAGCAAGAGAAACTAGCGAGTATCGGCCCCGAGAAGTTTGCGGGCCAAAGACTGAAAAGGGCCATAGAGGCGTTTTTGGATTTGTTGAATGCGCAAGAAAAACGAATCGTCTTGTTGGTGGACAACCTCGATTGCATCGACGAGCTTTCACGCGACCTGTTAATCGGGTGGTTACAAAGCCGAAACGTGGGTCAGAACGGTTCGCTCCTTTTCGTGGCGACGGGATCATTGAGGTGCGAGACTCGCTTGCAGCCAGAATCAGGTTTGGCTATCGAAGTGTTGCAACCGTTAACGACAACAGACATATCTGCGGTTCTCAATTCCATGATCGGACAATTCCCGAGGGCAGCACTGGATTTGACCGCTGGTGCTTCTAACGGAAACCCCTTTCTAGCCATATCATTGCTTCAGGGGATCATCGAATCCGGAGGTGTTCAGTTTCGCGAAGGCTCGTGGTCCATTCGCCCTGGCGAACCGTTGAAACTTCAAAGCCACGGACAGGGCTCAGCTGCACTGATAACGCGCACCATGGGACTGCCAGATTCAACTGTAGCGATCTTGCGTGCCGGCGCAATCTTAGGAAAGGGTTTTGACTTTCGCGAAGCGCGATTGCTTTCCAGTATCGATTCGGATTTAGCTCAGGAGGCGTTGGAGTTAGCAGTTCAACGACAGCTTGTTTGGACAGATGGCCATCAACATCAAGCGGGGTTTGTTCACGACGATATCCGACGCATGTTCTTGGGGCAATTGAACAATGAAGCGAAGTACCTATTACATAACCGCGCAGCGCAACTGATCCTCCAAGACAATGCAGAGCGATACTACGAACTCGCTTACCACTATGATGCCGCTGAATGCCGAGACGAAGCGATTCATTTCTCTACACTTGCAGCAAAGCATGCACAACGCCAGTATGCAAACGAATTGGCCATTCGATACTATCGGATGGCGCAAAAGTGGATTCCGGCATCGGATCGAGACCGAAGGCGAATGGCGGCGGAGAGCATTGGAGAGGTATTCCTCAGTACTGGAGACTACGATGCAGCCGGTGCCGCTTTTGATGAATCGCTAAGTTTCGCGGACCAAGCCATCGATCGAACTCAACTGGCTGGAAAATTAGGAGATGTCGAGTTCAAGCGCGGCCGCATGAGCCAAGCGGCAGAGCAATATGTGGAAGCTCTCGCATTGAGCGGCTTCCGAGTCCCCCGCTGCGCGCCTCAAATGCTTTTGGGTTTGCTTTGTCAATCGGTTATCCAAGGCCGTCATTCACTCTTTGGACTGTCGAGCCGTCGCAAAGCAGCGACGCCTCTACAGAGATTGCGGTGGACCCTTTTTAGCCGCTTGGCACATACCTACTGGTTTAGTCGCGGTGCCGTTTGGACGTTGTTCGCTCATCTCTCTGGTATGAATGATGCCGAAAGGTATCTAGATACTCCTGAGCTGGCCAAGAGTTATTCAGAACATGCGCCGGTATGCAGCCTATTGCGATTGTTTCGACGCGCCGACGTCTATTCAAAGCGATCGCTCAAGATAAGGTGTGATCAAAAGGACCTCTGGGGTCAGGGACAGACTCTGGCATATGCGAGCGTCGTGCATTTGGCAGCGGCTCATTTTCAAACGTGCGTCAGCGTCGCTTCCGACGGAATTGAGTTGCTGGAACGAACCGGCGATGTTTGGGAAACCAATATGGCGAGGTATCAACGCGCCAACGCTCTCTATCGAGCGGGCCGGTTTCGAGAAGCTGCCAACGATGCAAAGCGAATTCATGATTCAGGGGTTGAGATTGGCGACGACCAAGCCGCTGGGATCAGCCTGGACGTCTGGATGCGATCCGCACCGCATCTAGTTGCTCCCGAGATCGTTGCGACTCAGGCAAGGATTCATCGGACCGATGCCCAAAGTCACGCCCAAACGCATCTGGCTTTAGCGATTGTTCAAATTCGAGCCGAACAGTTCGTTGACGCCGAGTCAACTCTACGCGGTGCCATTGCGCGATGCAAGACAGCTGGGCACCTCAACTCCTATATCAGTCCTTGCTATGCCTGGCTTGCAACCGCTCTTCGCACGCTTGCCAGTTCCACGCCACGCTACCAAGTCAAACTATTCCATCATCGCCTCGCGAAGGCCAGACAAGCCGCCAAGTTTTCGCTTAAAATAGCGAAGAAGTTTCCAGCCGACCTTCCTCAAGCATGGAGGGAAATTGCGTTGATTGAATCGCTTACTGGGAGAAGTTCGTCGGCCTCGAAAATGCTTCGCAATAGCATTGAGATTGCCGAAAAACTGCATAGCCCAATGCAAGCTTGGGAATCGCTCATATGCCTCAGTGAATTGGCTCGAGACGCGGATGACTCTCGATTGCAATTGACCCACGAAGAAGCCGAGAGACTAGAATTCTTAACGAAAGACTTAGCGGACTCCATTCGATGTATCGAGGGGAATGCGGCATCGAAAGAATCCATTTCGCTTGCCGATCGATTCGACACGCTGCTTGCCGACGGCCGTCGAATCACCCGTTCTCTGGATAAGCGAGATATTTTTCGCGAATGCTGTTTAGCCGCACAGCATCTTCTTCGTGGACAAATCATCCTGATCCTCTCTAGGGATCAGGACGACCCAACCTGGACTATTTCAGAAAAAATTGCAACGGGTAATGTTGCGCATGCTCAAATTGACAAATTATCGCATGATGGCAGCTTCCTTGTGGGACTGGACCATGGATGCGAATCGCGGATCCTGCCGTGGGATGATCCCGATCGTTTTACCAAAGGCAGTCTTTTGGTCACGCCCATCCAGGTGCGAGAATCGATCGCTGCCTACCTTTTGGTAGGGCACGCAGAGTTGGATAACTTGTTTGGCAATGAAGAATTGAAAGTTGCGGAATTCATCGCGACCTTAACAGGCGCGGCCATGGAAAACGCCGAGGGATTTGACGAACTTCACAAACTCAATTCAACGTTGGAACAACGTGTTGAGGAACGCACTGCAGCAGCTGAACTTCGGTCAAATGAACTTGTGCTAAGCAATGAAGCTCTTCGTGAAACAGAAGAGCAACTTCGCGATGCAATCGAAGTTGCAAATGCAGCTAGCCAAGCGAAGAGCCGTTTTTTGGCAACGATGAGCCACGAGATCCGTACGCCTCTCAATGGCATCTTGGGCATGACGCAACTTGCTTTGGCAAATAGCCCCAACCCGCAACTCACCAACTACCTCAAGACCATTGCTCGTTCTGGTGATTCGTTGCTCCGACTGCTCAATGACCTGCTCGATTTCTCAAAAATCGAGGCAGGAAAAATGACGGTGGAGTCGATTGCTTTTGATCCGAGAGAAGTATTCTCCGATGCGGTTGAGCTTCTGGCGATTCCCGCGTGGCAAAAAGGAATCGAAATTGCCGCATCCATTTCCCCCAACTTGCCATCCAATATGATCGGCGATCCAGTGAAGTTGCGACAGATCATTCTCAACCTATTGGGCAATGCGATCAAATTCACCTCCATTGGCTACGTCGAAATGCGAGTAGACGTTGCAACCGTCGAGGCATCGACCTGGATGATCAGCGTTGTAGATACGGGCATCGGCATCCCTGAGGACAAGCAGAAGTCGATCTTCGAAGCGTTCTCGCAAGCGGACAGCAGCACAACCCGTCGCTTTGGCGGAACCGGACTAGGCCTCGCTATTTCAACGGAACTCGTTCGATTAATGAACGGAACAATAGAAGTAACGAGCCAATCCAACGTGGGCAGCGAATTTACGATCACTCTGCCACTGATCGTGGACACTTCAATAGATCTTTCGCGAAAAAAGGCTTTTAAACTTTTGATTGGCAAAAAGATTCTAATTGTCGATCCCTGCGACGCAGCCAGACGATGCCTAGAGCGAACGATAACCGAATGCGGCGGATTGGCCATCGGTTTTGGTTCTTGGTTCGACCAGCCCAATCTGGATCGACCAGACCTCGAACTTTTCGATGCGGTCATTGCTGCAGGTACTAACGCAAAGGAACTCCTGGATGCTTCCAAAATGCGAGGTATTTCAGGGTGGTTGGCACAAGGACCAAACGCAACACAGCATTCGAAGCACAAAGTTCTGGTCAAGCCATGCATTGGCCCAGAATGGCTTAATGGCGTTGCGTCAGCATTGGCAGATGTGGGGTCGGACTCACCCACGTTCAAATCTGGCCAGGCAGGCGACCTACCGAATCATCCGAAAGATTCAGCCCAGCAATCTTCCAACAGTCCGAACTTGAATATTCTCGTGGCCGAGGATGGATTGGTAAACCAATGCGTCCTTGTTGGGCTGCTCGAGTTAGCTGGCCATACGGCAACCGTTGCAAACAATGGTCGCGAAGCAGCAGAGATTGTTGAGAAGCAAGATTTTGATATTTGTTTGATGGACCTAGACATGCCAGAGTTGGATGGAGTCGAAGCAACACGACTCATACGAAGTCGCGGAAGTGCTTTGCCCATCTACGCCATGACAGCGCATCATGATCAGCATCATTCAGATCTATGTCGCGAGGCTGGCATGAATGGATTTCTTACCAAGCCGATTAAACCCAACGACCTGCAGCGAATTCTCGCAGAAGTATCGATCAATCGTTGTAGCAAATCCGTTACGCGCCCGTTATAGGGTGTATCTTTTCTTACACGACTTGTTTAGCTAGTTCCTTGAATCAATCCTGCGTGCACCGGAGCCATATCCTCCAACGCAACGAAGGGAGCATTCTCCCTCGACCTACCAAATTATCGCTCTGCAATGCCTAACTCACCAATTCAGAATCTATGTCCCATGACTACCGTTGGAGATTTTCAAAGCGACGCCATGAAACCCAAAGAGTTGGAAGCCGAAAGAATTTCACAATCAGAGTTGCAGCGGGCCATTATTTGCAACGCCGCTTATGCCATCATTGCGACGACGCCTACAGGTACCATTACCAGTTTCAATCCCGCTGCCGAGCGACTGCTTGGATATTCTGCCAGTGAGTTGATTCATCGTCATACACCACAGCTCTTTCATCGTGAAGAAGAAATCGTTGCCCGCGCTGGCGAGTTTAGTGCGGAATTGGGAATCGATGTAAAACCGGGGTTTGAGGTTTTTGTCGAAAAATCGCTTAGGGATTTGCCAAATGAACATGAATGGACGTATGTTCGGAAAGATGGAACTCACGTTCCTGTATCGCTTGGAATTACTGTATTACGAAATGAATCGAACAAAGTGACGGGTTATTTGGGGATTGCAAATGATATCTCGCGGAGGAAACAGGTAGAGGCGGAATTGAAAGCAAGCGAAGAGGCCTACCGAGCGCTTCTCGATACAATGCGAGTCACCCAGGAAAGGCTTGAGTTGGCTGTACGCGGTTCGTCAGATGGACTCTGGGATTGGAACTTGCAAACTGCCGAGGTTTATTTTTCGCCAAGATTTCATGCTCTCTTGGGTTTTGCCGAAGACGCTGTTCGACTCAATCGGCAGGATATTTTCATTGGCCTCATCCACCCGGAGGACAAGATTCCATACAAGACGGCGGTGGACGAGCACTTGGAAAACGGTTTCCCGTTTGAAACCACTACGCGAGTCCGCACTCAGCAAGGTGAATGGCGTTGGTTTAGGATACGTGGAGAGGCGGTGAAAGGAGAGGCAGGCACGCCAAACCGAATGGCGGGCTCGATATCGGACATCACCGTACAAAAAAATGCAGAAGAAAAACTTGCCAGGGCAGCTGTGACCGATCAACTGACCGGACTCCCAAACCGAGTCCATTTCACGGCGAGGATGAGCGGAGCAATCTCCCGAGCGAACGCAGCTAAAAAACATTTTGCTGTTATGTTTTTGGATTTCGACCGATTCAAGGCGATCAACGACAACTGGGGACATGATATCGGGGATGAACTTTTGCGACAGATCGCCGACAGACTTAGGCAGGGGTTATTTGCAAGTAGTTCGACATGGATGCAGTTCCACACTGTCGCTCGACTTGGCGGCGACGAATTTGTTGTGTTGATTGAAAACCTCGAACACCCTGGCGAGTTGTCCGCAATCCTAGAAAACATACAAGGGAACCTGAACCAAGGGTTCCAGCTAGGAAAACACAAAACACATTCGTCAGCAAGTATTGGTATCGTATTCGGACCAGCATTCTATGATCGCGAAGAAGACATTTTGCGTGACGCCGATATTGCAATGTACGAAGCGAAACAGGCTGGAAGAGCCCGATACGTCGTATTTGATAGTGAAATGCACATGCGAGTTCGTCGTCGTTGCCAATTGGAACTCGATTTGCGGGAGGCTATCGGAACGCCCCAGCTGTCATTGATATATCAACCAGTTGTGTCGCTTTTGACGGGCGAGGTTAGCTCTGTCGAAGCATCGGTGCGTTGGCTTAATCCTAATCTTGGCGCCATCGAGCCATCCGAATTCATGGCCATTGCGGAAGAATCCGATCTGACGATTCGGCTTAGCGAATGGGTGTTGTGGGAAAGCTGTCGCCAATGCAGCCTTTGGCACGCCACGATGGGTACTGCGGCACCACCTCAAATCAGTGTCAACATCCCTCGCAAGCAGTTCGCTTCGCCTGAGCTACCAGATTTAGTCAGTCGCATCCTAGTCGAAACCGGATTGCAGCCAAAACGACTGTTGTTGGAGATTGCTCAAGACTGCTTTACGCTGGAAACGGAAGTAGCCGCGAAGACAATGAATTCGATTCGGGAACTTGGAGTCGAACTGGCTATTGATGATTTCGGAATAGGTACAGCGTCATTCATAGCGCTACATCAACTCCCGGTCAGTCTCTTGAAACTCGATCGTTCGCTAATCAGGCAAATTGAAAATTCGAAGTGCGAAGCAGCATTGCTTCATGGACTGGTTGTCATGGCGCGCAATCTCAACGTCAAGTTGGTTGCCGAGGGAGTCGAATTGAGGTCCCAACACAAAGCGGTTCAAGAATTGGGGTGCGAGTTTATGCAAGGTGCTTTCTTCGCAAATCCCATGCTAGCTCCCGAGCTAGAAAACTTCCTTTCGGACAATCGATGCGACAAACCGCTTGCAATTGGTGCAATGGCTTTTGCAGGGGGGTGGTCGGAACGATTGGCTTACATTGAGCCCGCCTCCAACTAAGGTTAGCTCAAAACTATACTTTGGATTTGCTGACAGCTAGCTTTGCAATGGATATCGCCGCAAGAAGTCCCTGGCTAGGATCACGCGAAGCGACTCCAATGGAAGCAGCTATATCGCTCGACACCAACGCCTTCCTGATGCTGTTCGACATCTCCTCACCACCTGCCGCATCGCATTCAACTCCCAGTATTACGAATTCCCCGTCACCAAAATGAGCGACTATGTCGGTTTGCCTGCGTGCTTTAAGAATGCAATTAGCCGCTTTGCGGATTTGTGATTCGTCAGGTGTGTTGTCACCAACATCGTTAAACGGCTCCTGGATGTCCAATTTGACAATCAATACACAGGCCGGGCTGCCATAGCGTCGGGAGCGGGCCTCTTCGGTTACAATCCTTTGATCCCAGCCTTTTCGATTCAGAAAGCCCGTCAACGGATCAAGCAATGCAGCTTGTTGCGCCTGCTCCAATTGCCTTGCAAGTTCAACCGATTTCATTTCATCCGCCAGGATTGTCCCAAGCAATTTTGCAACCAATTCTATCCAAGGTAAATCTCGTTGAATTGATTCATCCTGCGGCGTCGGATCAATTGCACACAGGGTTCCAAAAAGCGATCCATCCGCCTTCTTAATGGGCACACCTATGTATGCGCCAATTGCCACCTGCCTACCAATCGGTGCTTCAGCGTAAGACGGAACTTCCTTCGCGCAAGGGGCAATTCTGGGACCGCGTCCAAGCACCATCTGCGAACAAAACGAATCCGCCCACCGAAATACAGAACCCTCTTTGACGTTGTATCCGTGGTCCTCAACCTGCAAGACGACCCAATCATTTCCGTCCGTTCTAGTCATCATCCACAAATTGAACCCGAGTCGCTGACGCAATAACGCCAACACGGCCCGGCTCGCCGTTTCGAAATCAATAAAGGGACTTAGATCGGCGCCTGCTTCAAGCATATCATCACCTAGTCAAATAGATTCGATCGGAATGCAGGATGGCTAACTTATTAAAGCGTGCCCCAAAACGCCACTGAAGTGTGAGTCAGAACCCCTGCTCGGGTGGTGATGGTACACCAATTCGATAGGCGTGACAACCGTCCCAGTGCGCGCCATTTTGGAGAGCAATTGTCACAACGTTGTCTCAACGGCTCGGCCTTAGTTCAACGTACCCTACTGCAAATCCACGTTCGCCAAACTTCCGCGATAATCGAGTATCGTAACGCAAGGCGAAACAGTTGTGGACAACTGTTCACCTTTTCCGCTACGCGAAAGGTGGGCTATGCCAACAGTTCGCGAATGACACGAGCCTTGGTAACGTCAGCATCGGTCAAGCTGGTTTCTCGGCCATCGTGCGGAAATAGCACCTTTGCGAAACGTCAGAATACTAAATCATTAGCCTGTAGTGCTGTCGGTACACCAACATTGTGTAATATGGAGCTTCTACATACGATACCAGACCGTCCCTTTGGAAGATCCTGCTGATCGAACCCCACATTAGAAAAATGCGAAATGAAGATTGATTCGGTCGACTTTTACTACCTCGCAATGCCCGATGTTCTGGATATCGGCGACGGAAGCCAAGATGCGTTGCTCGTACGTGTTGCCGCTGGCGATTCCGTGGGTTGGGGAGAATGT
>JANLRK010000066.1:0-3170 GCA_031361585.1 Pirellula sp.
TGATGCGACTATACCGTGGCTGGTCGCGAACGGACCCTCGCATACTCAAGGGGACCCAGTACATTGCTGACCTAGGACCATCTAGCGATGGCATCTACTACAACTACTATGCGACGCAATTACTCTTTCACATGAAATTCGAGAAATGGGCTCAATGGAACGTCACGAACCGAGATTACTTGGTAAGAGAACAAGCCAACGAAGGACATGAAAAGGGGAGTTGGTACTTTGGTCGCAGCCACTTCAATGAAGTTGGTGGACGATTGTATTGCACGGCCATGGCGACGCTTACCCTAGAGGTCTACTACCGTTTTATGCCGATATATTCCGAAATCGAAGCTGACGCCTTCGAATTGTAAGTCGACCTGTCGCATGTCACTCTTGCCGAGAGTGACATTGCAATTCTCAGTCGCACCCGGCAGGTGCGACCTACCGTAGGTCACTCTTGCCGAGAGTTACATTGCACTGTGGTTAGACGAAATACTTCACACGGCCCAGGGGGACATGCTACGGATTATACTAGGGCGATGGAAATACTAAGATATAGCCGCTCGAAGTTCCTGCTTGCAGTTGGCAGTTTTTTACTCTTGTTCATCAGTCGTTGTTTCGCCGACGTGGCGTCCGATACTATTCCTGGCCGACTCGACGGGAAAACGATTGCCGAACGGAGTACGGCTATAATGAATTTCGTTGCTGCCTATCAGCCCACTGCAAGGGAGGAGAACGACCCCAAACTTTCGGCAGCAGCCTATGCGGCTCGGTTTGTATTGAACGTCGATGTCGCATATGCCAACCAAAGGCTAGATTCAGCCGTGGACTCTCGTATCTCGCTGGCGGAACGAGGAAATGGCAAGACATATGGGCCAGATTCTTCTGAGAAAACTGCGTTGGATCCATTTGATAAGGCTGCCCTAGTCAACACCTACTTTCTCGGCAAAGGAAAAATTCCGATCGCGACAGCAGAGAAGATTCGCCGATATGTTGCGTTTTGGAAACACAAAACATGGACAGGGTACGGCGCTCTTAACTATCGGTTGATGCAGGATGGATCGGGCTTCCTCGCGGCAGAGGAATGGCCTGAACTTGTAGATGCCGATGGCCAAAACGCAACCGAAATCAAGCTGGCGACTCGGACCAGACTCGTCGCCTACTTCGATGAGATTTGCAAGAAGAATTGCTCCGAATATGGATGCCCGATCTACACCGCCGTGAACTTATCGGCCGTTCGAATGCTGGCCGAATTCGCACGCGATGAGGATCTTCGGAATCGTGCAAAGATCACATTGGATACGATGATGATGGACATCGCTTGCTCGTGGAACCGAGGACTCAACATCGGTACCGCATCGCGAGCCAAGAATTGGATATCGACCGATACAGGCTTAGACAACATGGGGCCTACGGCTGCTGCTGCATGGGTTTGGTTTGGGGCTCCTCGCTCGATAGCAAGCTCTGGAATCGGTTGGAGCCATTCGTTTTGGATGGCGACGCCAGGCCAATATCAAGTGCCAGAGCTGATTGTCAACATAGCCAACAACCGTGAAAAACCATCCTTGTACCAAGGTTCGGTGGTAGCCCTAAAGGACATGCATGTTCGACGCACGACGTATCACTCCACCCACTATGGATTGTGTAGCCAATGGGATCATCCCAAGGCGCCCACCTCGGCGCTTTACAAAGAGTCCAGGCGCAACATGCTGAAGTGGGAATCCGAGAAACCATCATCGACCTTTGCCGTTTGCATGGAAAATCCGAGAAGGCCTTATGCGCTGAAAGAAAACGTTGCCAATCCGCTGGGTTATGGCGAAAATCCATTCAGCCAGGTTTTGCAAAGCATGGGCACGATGATCGGCATTTACAATGTGCCTGAGGACTACCCATACCACAAAATGTATGTTCCATTTACGACGCGAGGAGCGATCGTCCAAAGATGCGAAAAAGCCGGATGGGTTTTCTGTCACAACGGTTGCATGCTGATGGCCTTTCGAAGCATCAAGCCCTATAACTGGGACATGACCAAATGGAACCACTGCGATCTTCTTTGGTGCAATGCAAGGAAGAACGGTTGGATCGTAGAGACATCAGAGCTCTCTGCATTTGCCGGCGGCGGAGTCGACTTGGAGTTGTCCAAGTTTGCTGAATCGATCCTGGAAAGGACCGCAGTCGATGAGGCCGAAATTGACCTGGACAATCCGAAGCTAACTTACCGATCGTTGAACGGTACCCGTCTGGAGTTGACGTTCTTACCCCATAAAGCCAAGTACACAGACCAATGCAGGATCGACGGCACCACGGTCGACTATGAGTCATGGCCATTGCATCGCAACGATTGGGTCGAGCAAGCGAAAGACGGCAACGCTTTAAAGATCCAATTAGGAAGCAAGTATCTTGAGTACGATTTTGCTAACTGGACGAAGCGAGAGTCGCAATAGGAAATGGGTATCTCGCGTTTTCGTCGATTCACACGGCCCAGGGGGCCATGCTACTTGCCCACACGGCCCAGGGGGGCATGCTACTTGCCGGCGTTAGGCCAAAACGGCGTTAATGACTTTGCCATGAACATCGGTCAAGCGAAAATCGCGACCTGCATACCGGTATGTCAATCGCTCATGATCGATACCCAATAGGTGCAGCATGGTGGCGTGCAAATCGTGGATAGAGACCGGGTTCTCTACGGCCCGAAATCCAAAATCATCGGTTGCACCGTAGATTGTTCCCCCTTTGACGCCGCCGCCGGCCATCCACAGGGAGAAGCCCCAATGATTGTGGTCGCGTCCCTGGGCTGCTCCAGAACCGTTTTGTTCCATCTCTACGGTTGGCGTTCGGCCGAATTCGCCCGAGCACACGATAAGCGTTTCGTCTAGCAAGCCCCGTTGCTTGAGGTCGATGATGAGGGCCGCTAAGCCTTGATCGCATTCTTTCGCGACTTTGCGATGTTCCACCTTGATGTTCGAGTGGCTATCCCATGGTTGCAAATTGCCGTGCCATATTTGAACGAATCGAACTCCACGTTCCACCAGTCGCCTCGCCATGAGCAATTGCCTATTCTGTGGACCTTCGCCATACAACTGCAGGATGTGCTCAGGCTCCTGACGAATGTCGAAAGCGTCGGTCGCTTCGATTTGCATGCGATAGGCTAGTTCGAACGATCGAATACGCGCTTCGATCGA
>JANLRK010000083.1:0-13244 GCA_031361585.1 Pirellula sp.
CAATGTCCTCACAATGGATTCGAGCAAGTATTGCGAACCGGGTTTGAGCTTGGGCACTTCGGGGCGAATGGGGCCGAGTAGTTTGCCATCCACGCGGGCGTCTTCTTTGAGAGCAAAGATATCCACCCGCATCGTCCCCTCGAGGAACTTTTTGTGCTTGTCCTCCACTTCGCTCAAGAACCCCCGCAGTGCGGGAAGTCCCGTATTGCCTGCCGCAAAGGTATGGTCATGGATCGATAATTTGCTGCCTGTGCCAGCAAATTGTTTAGCTCCGAAGTCATTCGACTCCTCCAATTGCATATGGCATCCAGCGCATGCCTTTTGCGATTTTTCAGGATAGTAAAAACTTCGCGCTCCATGTCCCGATACACCGCTGAGCAACCAAGAGTCGTAGTGATTCTGCCCTCGCAAAAAGTCTTTGTACTGATTCAATGCAAATGGTAAGTGCACTTTATGACATGTCGAACAGAACTCAGAAGTCTTATGGAAATCCTTCAAAAAAGTCTTCTTGTGAAAAGACGGCTTTGCTTTGATTAACTGTTGGTTCACCCATTGAAGAAACGGATTTTCGCTAAAGGCAAATGGGTAATGCAATGGCTCCTCAATCGTGAAGTCAGCATTGCCGCGGGTCGAATTGACGTTCGTTACAGCGTGGCAAACAGTGCATGTAATCCCTGCTTGCGAAGTCGGATGATTAACATCGTCAAACTTCGGATCGTCGAATGCTCCACTGAAGAATGGGACAGGATCATGGCAACCAGCACACCACCGCGAAGCCTTGACGTCACCATCTCGCTTGAGCGAAACCTCGCGCGTTTCGCGAACGCTGGCGAGGTAGGCTGGATTGTTGAACGAACTGAAACGGTGTGCACTGTGATTCCAGCTCTTGTAAGCGTCTGGATGGCATTTCAAACAGTATTCGTCATTGTCGAGGTTTTTGGCAGAGATAAAAGCTCCGTTCGACGTTCGCGCGAGCGAAGGTTCGAAGTACTTTACACCGTCTACCGATCCTATCTTGTTCCATTCTCGTGGATCCTGAGTATGCATCCCAACCATCACAGCGACAGATGCGATCGCAATTGCACCATAGGCAATTCCCACTTTCCATTTCACCTTCTGGCCTACCAACCTATGCATCCAATACAACCAAATCGTAACCACTGGAAAGAGTACATGGATCCAATACACGACCGCACGAGTTGAAGGATGTTTGAGATCAAAAACCTCACCAATTCGTACCAGCATTAAACCGGTCCCCAATACCACAAGGCTGACGGCAAAAAGCGCGTAACCCACACGAATCGCTCGCTTGTTCTTTCGCTTGCGCGCGGTCAACATGTGAATCAATCCAAATATCACAAACGGCACTAAAAAGATGAGCCCAAGCACCACGTGTCCAAGGAACATGACCATGTAGAACTGGTTCTGATAGGTCTCGCCGCGTTGCCATTCAAGGAACGTGATTGTTGCCAAATAAAGTGAATTGGCACCCAGCAAGGACAGCAAAGCGAAGACCACGAAAAGAAGTCGCTTCAATCTCTTGCCGATGGGCGGCGTGTAAGCCTTTTTAGTGGTCACTTTCGACATAGGATACTATTTCAATGCAGGTTGAAGAACCTTCTCACCCATGATTGGAAGTGAGTAGATCATTTTTTGGTGAGGGTCGGCAATTAGCAATCTTTCGCCTTGCTTCGCCAGTCCAACCGGATTTTTCAGCGGTTCACCACTGAAAATTTTTTCCGGCTTTCCCTGGGCGGGGATTTTCCAAACGGATTTTGCATATCCGTCTGTGACATAACTGTCTCCGTTGGAATCCAACACGATTTGGTGAGCGAATTGAAAAACAGGCTCGTTTACGATGACTTCCTTGGTCTTGTCCCTTCCAAAACGAACCAGTGGCTCCTTGGAAGATGGAGTCGACGAAAGGACCCAAACGCGATCCTGGGCATCTATCGCAATTCCACGAGGGGCGGGCACCTTTGCAAATTCGATTGCTTTTCCGCCGCCAGAGGGGATTTCAAAAATACAGTGGAGTTCCAGATCGCAAACCAATATGCTTCCTTTGGAATCGATCGCAATGGCTGTTGGAATTCCAATCCCTCCGGCGGTCAAGGGAACGGGTTTGTCAGGCGCGTCGAATCGATAGACCTCTCGGGTCGACGAATCGCCTGCGAGCAGTTTGCCACTACTATCGATGGCCAAGCACCTTACGGCATTCAAAGGTGTTCGAAACGTCTTGGAGGCTTGGAAATAGATAGATGCCTTTCCATCTTGGATTTTCCATACTCCGGGCAGGTTTCGATCGGCGACAAAAATCGAATTGTCTGGACCGGCAACGACGGCCAATGGATATTCCATCCCATCGCCGAAACAGCGATTGGAAATAACCGCAATCACACAGCCGATCACACTCATCAACAAACAACTACGAACTTGTATCAATTGCATAATTCAAATTTTTCTTGAGATGACATTTCGATTTATCAGCACAATGTGGGATTGGCTTCCCGCCTGTCTTTTCAATGCTCAAACAGGCTGGAAGCCTATCCCACTCTAGTTCTCTCGCACTTGGTCCCAAAACGAACCTGGCAACTGTTGGCGAGTTTGATACCGCTTCAAATAGTCAAGATGTTTCGGTTCCGACGGAAAGGACTGGTCTGGTTCATAAGGATACTTTTTCATTGCCCGAAATGGGAGCGGTTCGACCGATTGACCATGAACCGTATTCAAATCCGCATCTTTATCCCAGCCAACATTGTAAATGATGAAATCTCGTTTCCAGCCCTCTGGCAGTGTTGCCGTTTCGGTCGAAAACTCCACAGTCATCTCGTCGCCCGCCCCCATTACCACTTGCATATCATCTGCGTCCTCAATCAGCTCCTTGACTTCGCCGAAACGGGTGAAACTGCCAGTCATGGGTGGCCAAATGGAGTTCTTCGTTACGTTTTCGTATGCGAATCTCTTAGGAGCATTGCCCGGCTGAGGAATCAATGCCGAGAATCCTCGATAGTGCAAATCCGCTTTCAATAGTTCAAGTTTCGTCAATCGATAGTCCGCCGTTTCCGATGTCCGGTCGCCACTGGTCCAAAATAGTTCATCCCAACAAAGCTCCATGTTGGTTACGATGCGAACGCGATGATCGTTCGATCGAAACTTTCCAGAAAGATCGATCGCTATCGTTTTGGTCTTTCCGCCAGGGAATCCGGCATAGGGAATGACCTCCACCCATTTGCCATCTTCATCCGGGACTTGGATAGAGGGGGGGCTCAACTTTGGTCGCAGGGGATTTTCCGTCATTGCCAAATTGAGAGAAGTGCAGGTTGGAAAAACCCAACCAGTCAAAAACAACATTACCTCTTCGCCCTTCATGGAGTGGCTATTCAAGTCGACTTCCAACCAGTGTTGTTCCACCAGTCCTTGATTGAATCCCTGGTCCCAGCAGCGGGTAAAACGCTGATCTCTCTTGGAAACCAACTCAGACTGGTCGCGTCCTCGCTGATCGATGACCGATCTTGGCTGCAATCGATCGCGAACGGTGTGAACACGGAATTTTGCCAAATCTGCGGGCCCGACTTTTTCATTAGTGAAGATCTCCACCTCGGCTGGATGGTCGACCGCCATCAGTTGAACTGCATCGAAGTAAGCGGCTTCCCAAAGTTCTTCCGTGATCTGCAAAACATAGCGACCGTCGCGCGGTTGGACTTGAGAGCCATCGATCTTCAAGTATTCCCATTCACGCGAAGGCGCCGAAACGCCTTGTGCAAACTGAAGCCCGATCGGTGCGGACCAAAGGCAGTCGGTACAAAACTCAAATCGCTCGCCATTCCAAGCGTATAGATAGGGACAGGATCCACCCAAATTCTGCTGGTCGAATATAGTCGTCCGATTGTTTACGCCGAAAACATTGTTCGGTATTCCGTTGGTCCAGACGACTCGCATGATGTCCGCTCCGGTCTCGATCCCGAGTCCAAACTTCGTGCGTGTCCCTCGGACAATTCGAGGTTGATAGCGACCACCCGACTTGAGTTCAATAAGTCCTCCGATTCCATGCATGTTGCATCGCTCGCGCGGCCGCTGCGTTCCGTCCTCATCTGCACGGATGACGACTTCAAGATGTTGATTGTTGCTGCCACCTTGGTTTTCAATAAACTGCACCGCTCCATCGTTCGTCAGGCAAGCCAAGTCGTCGTCGCCATCTCGGTCGATGTCAATGATCACCACCTGTGTAGTACTATTCGGGAATTGGATCGATGACTTATCGTTGATAAGTTGGCCGTCTCGACCACCGCGAAACAGTTCCAAGCCCTTTGGCCCCCATGCGATGCAATCGGAGAAGCCATCGAAGTCTAGGTCCGATGCAACGAGCCCAACCATCGGCGTTGTTGACAATGCTGTTACCTGATCCGGAACCCAGCCGTGCCTGCCCACCGATTTCATCGTGGTCAACTTCGTCCCTTGTTTTCCACACGAGACGATATCCCAACAAGCGTCGTTGTTCACATCGATGGCTTCGACGGCCCGGCACGCTCCCTTTACGCCCGATTTCCAATCGAGGCTCGAGGGATGGTATCGACCATGAAGATTGTTCGAAAGAAATACCGGCTTGTCCAATTCATCCGAGCCCAACAGGAAATCATTTAAGACATTGCGATCTAGATCCATTGCCAAGATCGAATCGATCTTCTGCGACTCAGGCGGAAGACTTGAAAACGGGGTGAAGTCGGCGAACGTCCAATCACCTCGATTGGACCAAAAAGAAACTCCGCTTGCCGATGACACCACTAAATCAAGATCCGAATCGTGATCGAAATCGATAGCCGCCAGTGTTCGAATGTCGTTCAACGCATTGAATGCGTCCGATTGCAACATCTCTTTTAAGCTTCGAGTCGAGGTCGATCGATCCAGATCGTTGCGATAAAGTCGGATACCCTCTTTCCCATAAACTATTACATCCACGTCGGTGTCTAGAAACTTCGCGACCAGCGGGTCTATGGATTGGGACAGGGCGACATCAGGAGCTGCGGTGGTTGGTAAAGCCGGCGGTGGCAATGAGTCTTTGCGGACTTGATAGTCATGATCCAAGTCGACCAAAACGATACCTGTGCAAGCGATACCGATGTCTGCCGTCAGTAACTTTGTCGTAGGCTTCACTCCGTCCGTCTTCCAGACATCAATGTGCGTGCCTGAGGCACAAACAAGATCGAGGTGTCCATCTAGGTCCATATCCTCGGCTGCGATCGCAGTAATATTCTTGGAGGCAAACGGTAGGACTTCTTTTGCAACTAGACGCCACTTCGTCGCAGCAGGTCTAGCCGGAACAGACTTTTGCTTTCGCAGTTGTTCGCTAAAGTTGAGTTGTATGTATTCCAGTTCGTGAGGTTCCAACTGGTGCAAATCGTTTTGATACGCCAACTCGGCAACCATTACATTTCGTAGGAAAGCAATCTGAGTTCGAGCCACTTCCCATTTTTCGTTGTCAACGGCGGCCTCTCCAGCCTCCAAGAGAGATGGAATGCGACTGCTGGTTCGTGCAACGAGAGGTCGAAACAATTCGCGACAACGATCGACCTCGACCTTCATCGCTTTGTCCTTGGACTTAACTAGTACATCCAACAAATGGACGGCCAGCACGAGATTGCTGGGCGATAGTTTTGTTGCCGAACGAAGTGCCTGCTCCATTTCAGGTAGAGTCTTCGGGTTAGCGTCCAACTGCAGTTGCTGAAAGAGTTGGAAATAAGTATCGACAGCCGCCTTGGGTTTGGCGCACGCGAGGCGGAGGCTTTCGATCGCCGAATCTCTGTCATTTTTGATTTGATGGAATCGACTCATGAACACATCGGCGTCAGGCTCGTCTGGAGCAAGTTGCTCCAGTTTCTTGACAGCGGAGTCAAACTCGATTTTGAGGGCAGTGAATTCATTGGCGGATTCAGTTGCTCCAGGCTTCTTCATTCGCAACAAAAGGGCTAGGCAAAGATTTTGAGTGCCGAGTCGTTCCTTAGGGAGCTCCTTTGCAATTTGTCGGAAGCCGTCGATTGCTTCTTTGAGCAACTTGCCTGCTTTGTCGTTTTCGGCTCCGTTTTCAAGGACAGCCAGACAACGGTTTTTTAGCGATTCTCGCTCTAACCATGTTTTGTCGGAATTGGAGCCACAGCCGATTAAGCCAAACGTCCAAAGCAATAGCACCACCAAACTAGGGCGGCGACACGCAAAATTGCTTGATCGGTAACGAGGAGTTTCTGTCATTCTGTTCCCAAATTTTGAGAGGCCTTAATGAAGATGGATATCATAGTGCTTGCCAAAAGATTTCGCCATGAAGGTCTATTCAATACGCTACGGTGGTCAATACGCTACGGTTGCCGAGAATCACCTTGCACGCTGACGTCATTAGTCAGTCGGGGATGTCGCTTTTCGCCTCGTAGTAAATGGTACAAGCGATTAGACTGACCGCTTTACGAAAGTGCTTTTTGCTTCGACTTTGGGTCATCAAATGAAGGTTTTGGTTGTTGGTAACGGTGGTCGCGAACATGCATTGGCATGGAAAATACGTCAAAGTCCGCGGCTCACTCAACTTTGGATTGCCCCCGGGAACGCTGGTACGGCAGAAGAAGGCGAAAATGTTCCCATCGCGGCCGATGACATTTCGGGACTTGTTTCTTTCGCCAAAAAAAATAAAGTGGATTTGGTGGTGGTTGGCCCCGAAGTGCCGCTCACGCTCGGTTTGGTCGACGCATTGGCCAAGGAAAAGATCAAGGCGTTTGGCCCGAGCAAAGCCGCAGCTCAACTCGAAGGTAGCAAAATCTTCTCCAAACTCTTGCTTCGCCAAGCAGATGTTCCCACTGCAGACTATCAGGCCTTTCGTGACGCTGACAGCGCCATGCGATATGTCAAAGCCCGTTATCCCAACGAGAAGGAAAAGACGCCCCTCGTGGTAAAAGCCGATGGATTGGCCAGTGGAAAAGGGGTCATCGTGTGCTCCCGGCGAGAAGATGCCCTCGATGCGATCGACCGTATCGGCCGGAAGAACGAATTTGGTAAAGCGGGCGCTCAAATGGTGATCGAGGAACGCCTCGAGGGACCCGAGGTTAGTATTCTCGCAATCACCGATGGCAAAACCATTTTAACTTTACCGGCTGCCCAAGACCACAAAGCGGCATACGATGGAGATACTGGACCAAACACTGGCGGAATGGGCGCGTATTCTCCAACCCCGATAGTAACCCAAGAACTCATCGAAACTATCGAAGACCAAATTTTGGTGCCAACCATTCACACGATGAAACGGAATCGAAAGCCTTTTCGCGGTGTCCTCTATGCCGGACTAATGCTAACGCAGACTGGCCCCAAAGTCCTCGAGTTCAATGTCCGGTTTGGTGACCCTGAATGCCAGCCACTCTTGATGCGACTGCAAAGCGATCTACTCGATATCTTGGAAGCAACCGTCGATGGACGCCTCAACGAAATCGATGCACCCATTTGGGATCCTCGACCCTCGATTTGTGTAGTTATGGCAAGCCAAGGCTATCCCGGCGAGTATGAAAACGGACGCGCTATTCGCGGCTTGGACGCTGCCGCCGCGATTGCCGACGTCAAAGTATTTCATGCTGGTACCAAGTTGGTCGATGGGCAAGTCGTTACCAATGGCGGCCGAGTCCTAGGGGTTACTGCACTAGGTTCAAGCCTGGCAGATGCAAAGCTACAAGCATACAAAGCTGTTCAAGCGATTCGATGGCCAGGAGCCTGGTGCCGCAAAGACATTAGCGACAAGGCCGTTCAATACAACCTATTGTAAAACAGTTGTCCCAACGTTGTCCCAACTGTTCGCCCACTGCGTCCCCGGATCCGTGCCGTTTAAATGCTTTGACGACAGACCGAAATTTGCCGGTAGCATGGCCCCCCGGGCCGTGTGACACTCGGGCCGTGTGACACTCGGGCCGTGTGCCCAAGCTACTACCCTCCGAACATTCGCGTTAGATTGACGGTGTCATTGATAATGACTGCGCCCATCAGGCAAAGGAGCCCAAGCACGCCAATCATCGTAAGCCGCATCTGCCAAGCTTCATTGACAGGTTTTCCTAAGGCTGCTTCGGCCGTCAAAAACATCATGTGCCCGCCATCCAAAGCAGGGATCGGCAGGAAATTGATGATCGCCAAATTGGCGCTCAGCATGGTTAAGAACATCAGTAGTGGCGAGATGCCTTTCGAAGCGGCATCGGTCGCCTCGACCGCAATCATACCCGGCCCACCCACCACTTTAAATGGCATTTTGCCTTTGATGAGTAGTTCCAGGAATTCGAGAACATTGCCCATGCGACGGCGAATTTCTCCAGCACCCATCGTGATCGCCGAGACCATGGTCGTAGCTTTGTGCTCAAACTGAAGCGGCGTGAATGTCACTCCTCGCTCCGGCCAAAACCAATTCGACTCGGCGTTAACGTCTGCCCGCGTTTCCGCTACTTTTCCATCTCGCTCATAACTGATGTCTACCGGCATTCCGGTGCGGAAGGACTGCGCTAAATTGTGAAAGTACTGGATGTTGCGACTCTTATCCAAAGGTGTTTCTTTCAGTAGCTCTTTGTAGCCAGAAACGAAGACTTTTGTCAGATATTCGGCATCTTTTTGGCCGCTGCCGTCAAACCGAAACTGCTTGACAATATCGCCCGGTGCAAGGCCGCTCTTGGCTGCCAACGAAGTCTCTTCTAGGCCGCTAACGATATTCGACGCCATATAAACCAATCCCGTCCCAGGTAGCTCGAAACCACTTGGAGCAAGCGTGCCTTCTCCGCTGCTAACAATAAATGCTTCGGGCACTTGCCAATCCAAATGGATGCGAGTCTTGTCCGCTCGCTCAATGGTCAACGAAGCGGTTTTGCCATGCATGGCAGCGACGATCAGCGGCAGCGTAAACGCATCCGCAATCGGCTTTCCACCGAACTCCACCAATTCGTCCCCTTCGAGAATCCCTGCCGCTGCTGCTGCGGAATCCGGCAGGATAGCCACCACAGGCCCCGGCTTGAAACGCACCCCAAAACTCTTCATGGGTACAGGCGGCCATTCGACGTCGACCGTGTTGCCATCGCGTTTTACTTGCAATGTTAAGGTTTCGTTCAGCCTCGGGTGCATCTTTTCGTTCAGAGAATATTCCATCGGATATTTGCTATGAACGGAAATCGGTAGCATCTCCCCATCGATACCGACAATGACGTCTGCCTTTTGGAGGTTTGGTATCATTCTGTCTGGATTATCGAATCCCAATCGTATCTGTTTACCGACTGGCGACTCGCCACCAATAAGAGTTGTTGCAGCGCTACGAAGACCGAGCGTCAAGTGCTGAATTCCTTTCCTTGGGTCCGAATGGGAGATGGTCCCAACAAACTTCTTTGTAAGGGTCGTCCCTTGCCGGTCGATCCCAAGCTCGATCTCTTGTTTCGGATCTCTCAAACCATGAAAAAGTACCGACATAAACATGTCACGAAACGATAGTTCTTGCTCGCGTACGCGGTCGACTTGAACGACCTTGTCACCGGGTTTGATTCCGTTCTTCCAAGCTGGGTCACCCGGAATGACTTCTCCGATAACGGCAGGATCGTAATCGACGCCGGAGTGAAAAGCCCATGCCGCCATCAAGACACCGAAGATCAAATTCATGGCCACTCCAGCGCTGATGATCACCATTCGTGCGCCTACGCTTTTTGCCGGGAACGATCTAGGGTCCAATTGAATTCGATCGGGATCGTCGACGGTTGCATTGGGATTCTCTTTTCGAATGCGTTGAAGCTCTTCTTCGGCACGTCGCGGATCGTCTTCTTGCCCGAGCATTTTTACGTAGCCACCGAGTGGAATGGCGCCAATCCCGTACTCCGTCTCGCCCCACTTGAAATGCACTAGTTTCGATGGCAAACGAATGGGTCCGATTTTGATCGGGACATCGAATCCAATGTAAAACTTTTCGCACTTCACCCCGAATGCTTTCGCGGCGAGGAAGTGGCCTAACTCATGCACGAAGATGACGAATCCAAGCCCTACGGCCACGAGCAGGATATTGTAAAGTCGCGTTCCCCATTGCTGAACAAAGTTTGGCTCGGTTGCAAATACCGGTGTCACCCAATCCAACCAAGACATCGCCGAACTTGAAAAATCCGCGATCGTGGAAATTGGAAAGGTGATGTTTTGTGCGGAAAGGATATCTAACATTTTGATGTAATCCATCGTTGAACTTCGTTGCGTCCCCATTGATCCAACGACAAAAGCTCAGAAAGCGTAGGCGATGGAGAGAAATGATGATGATTTAATACCTGGCGACAAATCGTCGCAATCTCTGTCAGTTTTATTCTATTGTCGAGGAACAGCTGTACGGCAGCTTCGTTGGCCGCGTTCAGCACCGCTCCACACGAACCACCCTTTTTCGCAACTTCGAAACCTAATTGCAATGCTGGGTATCGTTCCATATCCGCTGGCTTCCAATCCAAATGCATGGGTTGGCTCCAATCCATGGTCGGACCTGGTGAGGGAACTCGAAACGGATAAGTCAATGCGTACTGAATCGGCAACCTCATGTCCGGCGGGCTCATTTGTCCGATAACCGAACCGTCGTTGAATTCTACCATGGAATGGATAATCGATTGCGGATGAACCACAACCGCAATTTGCTCGGGTTCAAGGCCAAACAACCACTTGGCCTCGATGACTTCGAGCGCCTTGTTCATCATTGTGGCCGAGTCCACCGTTATCTTGCGACCCATTTGCCAAGTCGGATGAGTCAAGGCGTCGGCGATGGACGCAGTGGATAATTTGTCGATCGGCCAATCTCGAAGTGGACCACCGCTGGCTGTCAGGATAACTCTTTTTACATCGGCTTTGTCTCGTCCAGCTTGCAAACACTGGAAGATCGCGCTGTGCTCGCTATCGACCGGTAGGATTTCAGCCCCGCTTTTCTTGGCTGCCTCCATCATCAACGAGCCAGAAACGACCAGCGACTCTTTGTTGGCCAATGCAAGCCGTTTGCCGGCAAGCGCCGCAGCCAACGCGGATTCAAGTCCAGCAATTCCAACGATCGCGGCAACCACGATATCGATTTCAGGGCTTTTCACCAACGATACCAAGCGATCCATTCCCGATTCGCGTACGGTACGAGACAGTGTCGAACAGCCATCCCCAGATTGCCAACGTTTTACGACTTCGTCAAAAGGGCCAGTTGCGAAAGCAAACCTAGGCGAATAAGACTGAATTTGCTGATCAAATAGCTCTAACTGAGTGTGGCAGGAGATTGCCGCCAAGCGAAAACGCGAGTCCCCTTTGGAAAGCACGTCCAAGGCCGCTCGTCCAATGCTGCCTGTCGAGCCTAGAATGGCAACATTGCGAATTTGGCTCAACGAAAATGTCTCCAATGGGAGTCCATCCCTGGGAGTTAAAACCTGCAGAGTCGTTGCATCCGTCGCAAAACGTTCCGGCCTCTACGTTTATCGACCGAATTTTAGGACCATCCTCACAAAACCTCAACCTCAAACCCTGCCCAACCCTTTCAGTCGGTGCATAATTACGTATGTTGCCTGCACGAAATGCTGTCATTAACTCCATTCTCTATTGCCTTCAACGGCGCGAAACGAATGTCTGAACCATCCAAACCGGAAAAAAAACCTGCTTCATCCACGAACGGTAGCCCGAACAACACATGGCTGATGTATGTGGTTCTCGCCTCACTATTCATCGTTGGCGCGGTTAGCATCGTAACAAGTTCAATGGTCCAATCCATCCGATATCCGGATTTGATCCAACTCATTGAGAATACCAAATACAAAAAGGGGGGGGCTGGGGAGCTTGAATCCAATTTTACTGGTTTGATCAATGTGGCCTCTGGCAATTCGACACTTGAGATTAGCAACATCAGAGAGGTGCGCGTGGATGACACAACCATCCACGGATTCGTCGACGTGAAATCGACAGTGGACGGCAAACCCAGCGCTTCGAGAACCAAAGTTTCATTTGAGACCACCAAAGACAATTCGAATGACACGACGCGTCAGATCCGTGAAAAGCTAGACCGAGCCAACATATCTTGGTCCTACAAGCCTGGACCAAGTTTATTGACCCAGTCGTTTTGGTTCTTTATTCTGCCGTTGCTTTTAGTAACCGGCGTATTGATGTTTGCCATGCGACGGATGGGTGGGATTGGATCTCCCATGCAATTCGGTCGATCTCGGGGCAAGCTCTACGCGAACGAGGCCGTCGGCGTCACCTTCGATGATGTGGCCGGTATCGACGAAGCGGTCGAAGAAGTACGCGAAGTCGTCGACTTCCTCAAGCATCCGGAAAAATACCAAAAGCTCGGCGGCCGTATCCCACATGGCGTGCTCTTGGTCGGACCTCCAGGCACCGGCAAGACTCTACTTGCAAAGGCCATAGCCGGTGAAGCGGGTGTTCCGTTTTATTCCCTTTCTGGCTCGGACTTTGTTGAGATGTTTGTTGGCGTTGGTGCTGCCCGCGTCCGAGACATGTTTCAACAAGCCACCGCCAAAGCACCTTCGATCATCTTCATTGACGAACTGGATGCGCTCGGCAAGAGTCGCGCGGGCAATGTTCCTGGCTCGCATGACGAACGCGAACAGACCCTCAATGCGCTGCTAGTCGAGATGGACGGTTTCGCCGCTAACGTGGGCGTCATCGTCATCGCAGCTACCAACCGACCAGAAACCCTTGACCCAGCGTTGCTTCGCGCGGGCCGCTTTGACCGAAATGTTTTGGTCGATCGTCCTGACAAACAAGGACGCGAAGAAATTCTTAAAGTGCACGTCAAAGGCGTGAAACTCGGGTCCAATGTCGAGCTGAAACAAGTGGCCGCAATAACCCCCGGATTCGTGGGTGCGGACCTCGCCAACTTAGTCAACGAAGCAGCATTGCTGGCCGCGAGAAAAGGCAAGACGAATGTTGGCAAGGAGGAGTTCAACGACGGAGTCGAACGAGTTACGGCAGGTTTGGAAAAGAAAAAACGCATCATGAGCGAGGACGAAAAACGCCGCGTAGCCTATCATGAAGCAGGCCATGCTTTAGTAGCCTATTCGCTACCCAATACGGATCCCGTACACAAAGTTTCTATCATTCCACGCGGAATTGCCGCCCTTGGTTACACCATGCAACGTCCCGAAGGCGATCGCTATTTAATGACGCAGCCGGAACTGGAAGCACAAATGCAAGTGCTCGTGGCCGGCACGCTAACCGAAGAAATTATTTTTCGCGACATTAGCACAGGC
>JANLRK010000094.1:0-61881 GCA_031361585.1 Pirellula sp.
ACCTAGGGCCATGTTAGCGACGGTGCAAGCGGGCAAGAAAAAGTGGGAAGAACTTGAGGAGACTATCAAACCCTGGGCAACTCAGTTAGGAAAAGCAAAAAACAATGACGACCTGCCCAGCGCGATTTGGTCCGTAGCCAGTCAGGTTCCTGATAGTCAAATCGCCAACATGACCAACTTGTTGCCGCTGCTCGAGGCTGCTGCCCAATCTAAATCCGACCAACTTCGCAATAACGGATTTCAATATTCCCCTGGCTCGCTACTGGTCCATTGGTACAGCAAGCTTGGGCGAACCGATGATGCAAAGAAGTTGTTGATGACTGCATTGCAGGAAACCAAACTAAGTGATCGCTACGGTGGCATCACTCAGGGTTACGCAGAGTACCAGCTCTTTCAGACGCGAACGCAGATTGCGACGCTACTTGCCAATTCCGGATCGCCTATCGAAGCCTACATCATTCTGCGCCGATTGAAATCCGATACCGGGCTAAAGGATCGTATCCAAAGTTATGCTGGCAACACCGACCATTACGTCAACCAAGTAGAGACGGCAATTAGTTCGAAAATGAATCCGGAGGTGACTATGTCGATGGTGGCCCAAACGCTGGGGCTTGTTGCACCAACGGCCGCAGTCGAAGAGCCCAAAAAAGTTGGCGAGAATGAAGGCGAAAAAGCGAACGTCAAAGCAAAGAAAGCGGAATTGAAACTTGACAAGGAGCAAATCGATAGCATGTTGGCCCTTGAACTTACCAACTCGAACCCCTTGAACTACAAGCTCGAATTCCCGCTTGCCTCATTCGTCGAAAAAATCAGCAAGATCAAAAAATTGAAAACACAATTCGAGGCTTCGATAAAGGATTTCGACGCAGGTCAGCTGACTACACCCAAGCAATGGACATGGGCCTACCTGGTCGCCAAATCCTTTGGGAATCAAGCCAAGGCTGGTGAATGTGTAGAACAGGTTGAAAAGTGGTTGTTGAATGCCCATGAATTCAAAGCAGAGGGGACTTCCATTCCCGACGAGCTTGCACTGACTGCCATGGCTAAGCTACTCGAAACGGAGGGCTCCAACAACGATTTAGCGATACGCATTCTCGAGCGAGCAGAATCGATAGCCAAAGACATCAAACAGCCTGAGCTCGCAAGATCGTTGCGTTGTGAAGTCGCCGTTCGAATCAGCAAAACGGATCCAGCAAAGTGCAGGAGCATTTTGAGTTCGACGTTGGATGAGCTATTTCCGCCGAAAGCAGGCAAGGACTAAAAGATGCGAACAACTCCCAAAGTAGAACAGTTGTCCTCAACTGTTCCCGCACAGCGTCCCCAACTAGACAACCAATGGCGCCACTCCATTCCTGAGTCGCTGTTTGCAGGAGGCGGAGCCTCCGAGGCAGTGCGTTCCAAGGCAGGAGCCTTGGTACGAGGACAACGACCGCCAACATCGAGTGGGCCGACAACGCAATGCCCGCCTCCCAAAGCCGCAAGTTGGCTCATTTTCCTTTCCTTGCTAGTATGTCTCTCTTCTTCCGCTGTTGCCCAGTTCGGCGACAATGCCAAGGAACCTGAATCACCTCAATCAAAAAAAATATTCGCGGCGCTAGAGTTGGCCAAGATGGCCGCCAATGCCAACCAACCTGAAGTCTCGTTCGAAGCCATCAAACGCATCGCGACAATAGGTCCTGTGATCAACAAAGTAGACTTAGGCGGTTTGCTTTCAAGTCCGCCGCCGCAGAATAACTCCGTGAGCTACAGTTCCAATTCCAATTCCAATGCAATCAATCCGCAACAACAAGCCGCCAGCAGAGTCGCGGCAAAAATGATCGAGGTCAATGAACTCTGGACTAAGAGAGAATTTGATACAAATCTGGCCTACGGCGTATGGCTTGAACAAGTCTTCCCGAAGGAGTCGCCCAACGTCATCAATCTACATTCTCAAAACATGGCGACCACGGAACGGAATTCGTATAACAGTTTTTCCTTGGTCGGCAGCGCGAACAAGGCGCCGTCGAAGTCCGGTGCCCAATGCCTTGTCGAATGGGCAATCAAAGCCGACAAGGTCAACGCGATAGAACAGGAGCTAACAAAACGTCTCGCTCAGCCAGGTAATGCTGATTTCGGCTGGCTTTTCAGAATATGGATCGCCGACGCGAACAAAGCTGCGAGCGAGGTTTACGAATCGATACTCACCGAGATCGAACCCAAACTTTCCACCCAGATCGTTGGGATTCACTCGGAACTCAAAACGCATGCCATCCGTGAGGCGTTGAAAAAACTTCCAGCAGACTCCGAGCTCAAACCCCGGTTCAAAAAAGCCTTCCTCAAGGTACTACCGACGACCAGTAACTGGAACGGAAATACAAACAACATGAATTTCCTCCGCGAACTCATTGCGGAGGCCATTGAGGCGAATGATTTCGAATCGGTAGAGACGATTGCGGAAGCACTCGTAAGCCAATGGAGCGGTGTCCGAAACGGAAACGAGTCTTGGGTTAGCAATATGGAATCCCAAGCTTTCATGGAACTCTCTCGGGCGGCATTTGAGAAAAAAGCTTATAAACTCGGAAGTGCATGGATGCAACGTGTTTCCTTTGGTGCGAATGAAGCTCGGCAAGGCTCGAGCTGGTTTCAACTTCGCAGTGACACGACACAGCAACTCTTAAAGTGCCCGCAGGACGTACGATTCGACGTACTTTCAAAACAGGTTTGGAATACGCCAATGCTGGGCTTGGGGGACATGAGTTCCTTAGTGCCACAGTTCCTGACGCCAACTCTTTTTCGCAGCGATGTAAAATCGCCACTCCTGCAACTTGCAAATGCGAACGCCGCATCGATTTCAGCCATGGAGTGGTTGATGCGGGATGCGATTGCGCTTGGCAAGCAAACGGAAATCGAGCAGAAGATTGCCGGTTTGAAAGAGTCCAAATCGGACGACCTGCCCTTGGCGAAACTTATTTGGAATAAAGCCAGGGATCAGCCGATCGACCTAAAGTCATTTATTAAAGAGATTGCTGCGGACGGTGACACCAAAGCATCATCCAGCTTTCTGCGACTTGCCCCTGCCGACAGTCCGCCACTCCCCATCGAAGTAGAGATTGCAGAACTTGCGTTGCGGGACACCAGCACGACGCAGCTTGGCATCGAGTTCACGAAGCGATTGCTCGAGTCCTGTTTGAAGCACAATAAAACAGCGATCATGAGCCAGTGTCGAGCCTTACTTCACTCGGCTCTCATGTCGAGCGGTAAATCGCCCCTCACTCAAGTGAAACTCAAGCACTTTGCCGAAGCAAGCGATTGGGACGGGGGCGCCATCTTAGATGGAACCCCAACAAAACCGCTCTGGTTATCACGAAACGAATCGTTCACGTCGTGGGGCCATGAAACCAGCACCATGCAATCGTATCTCTTTCTCAAGTACCCTCTCACCGGTGACTTTGATATCGAATTCAAGGCCCGCGATGGATCGTATTCCGAACCTGGCATTGCCATCGGTGGAATACTCACCGAGTTCTGTCCCTACAACAAGACCATCGCAATGAGCAGTCTTGGCTATCGTCATATGGGGAGTGTTAATAAGAAGTTTGATAAGTACAAGCAGGGAGAATGGAATCAATATCGCGTCAAGCGGACAGCCAAAGACTTTCAGGTATTCGTCAATGGGGAAGCAGCGGTGACCATCCCCGTCGGCGAATCTGCCACTCCCTTTTTTGGCTTGGGCGCTAAATCCTACCGGAGCTCCAGCTTCGATGAACTCAAGATCTCTGGTAAGATAGAGATACCTCGCACGGTCGATCTCTGTAAGCCTCGGCTGGCTGGTTGGTCATCGTACTACACTCAGCAATTGCTTGAACCTATCCAGCTGATGGCGAGAGTGGAGAGCAGTATCGATGCGGACGACTCCAACGATAATGAATACGGTCGACAAGGCTATGATTTTGAGAGTCTGGAAGCCCAAAACGTTCCTTACAGGTATGTTCAAGAGAATGGCGATGCTGCCTATTCCTGGATGTTTAGAGATGGAGTCCTTGAGAGCAACGATCAAAAACTAGCACGCGAGGCAAAGCGCGAAGAATTGGAGGCGGGGGGAACTGTCATTGAACCCTACATTCGCCAAATGATCGAGAAGGAGCCTTCGAAACCGAGGAGCATCGGATTCATCTACTACCAGCGGCCCCTATGTGACGGCGAAACCCTCGAGCTAGAGTTTTACCAAGACAGCCAGCCCGATCTGGTCGAGGGCAAGTCCCGTTCGCTTCCTTTGTCGATATCGCCCGCCATAGGCCGGACCGCCATGCTTTTAGACCAGCCAGAGGTTGCACTTCGTTGGATTGTTGGAGCAGGAGAACACGAATGGCTTGGTACCGATCTAGAACAGCGCGTCATCGATCCCCAAGCTCGCCAGCATTCCAAGGCTCAAATAAAAGAGAAGGACTGGAATGCGATAGCGATTCACTGGAACAAAGGCGTGGCTAAGCTTTCTATTAATGGCCAAGATGTATACGAACGCAAATGGGACGTAAACGTGGCCCCGCAATTTGGCTTGTATCACAATCCTAAACAATCTCAAGTGCGTATACGAAACGTTCGATTGTCTGGCAATTGGCCTGAGACGTTGCCCGAGAATCTATTTGAGTTGATGCCGTAGCATGGCCCCCTGGGCCGTGTGACACGCTAGCTTGCAAAACGCGCAAGCTAGTGATTCCTGCACCCAATTCACTAGCTTGCGCGTCGTGCTACGGGTAGATTTCAGCCTATCGCTCGCCTTAAAAATACTCTCACCGTTGCACGCGCCCTTGGATGTGCACATTGTCGCCCAGTTTTTCGATCTTCGTTTTGTGGAGCTGCATCGCTTGGCTCATAAAAGATTTACCGTTGCCCGCTACCGGCCGAATTGCACCTGATCCGCCAACGATCTTGGGCGCGAGGAAGCAATGAACTTCATCGACTAAGTTGCAATCAAAGGCATGCCCGAGCAAGGTTCCACCACCTTCGAGTAAGACGTTGGTACAACGTCGCCGGCCAAGCTCCTCAAGCACAAAGGCGAGCGAATGTGACAACATTTGTTCTGGAATAAGAAGGACTTCGCAGCCGGCTTCTGTTAGTTCCCGAACCTCCTCAGAGTTCGCAAGTTCGGAAGTCGCAACGATGACTGGAGTAGACTTGACACTTTGAACGAGTTGCGAGCCAACCGACAACCGACAGCTTCGATCTAGCACTACCCGACTGGCGACTCTGGCCGGGCTCAAACCCGATCGAAGCCGAGTTGTCAAAAGCGGATCGTCAGCGTTTGCTGTTCCAATCCCGACGATGACCGCATCCATACCGCTACGTATCTGGTGAACGGCCTCTCGCGATAGCTCACTGCTGATCCATTTGGAATCTTGAGCATGAGTAGCAATGGCGCCATCAAGTGTCATGGCCCATTTAGAGACCAGCCACGGCGTACCGGTTGCCAAGAGTTTGATATAGGGCGCGTTGAGCTCTTTGGCTTGATCCTCCAACTGTCCTACATCCACCTGGATCGCTTGATCTCGCAACGCTTGAATTCCACGGCCGGCGACTTCATGAAATGGATCCTGCATCCCGATCACGACTCGTTTGGGATGGTGACGCAGAAGTAAATCGACACAGGGCGGAGTCTTGCCGAAATGACTACATGGTTCCAGTGTCACATAGACTGTAGAATTCGCTACTCGATTCGGATCGCATTTAGAAATAGCTTCCACTTCGGCATGCGGACCACCAAAACAACGATGGTAACCCGATGAAATCAACTCGTCGCTTTCAACAATAACACAGCCCACCATCGGATTAGGCTCGACGTAACCTCGACCGCGACTCGCAAGTTCAATTGCAAGGCCCATCCAGTAGGAGTCGCGTGGAGTCATGAGAGGAATTACAAACAGAGGTGGATTGGGTTCAGTAGAGTCAGGGCACGTTCGTGATTGGTTCTTAATGTAGCCAAAAAGCCCAAACGATCCACCGCAAGCCGGTGGGATTCAAGCTATCCGGTGGGATTCAAGAATGCCGCAGGCTTTTCTACTCTAAGCAGCAATTCGATCTATCGAGCCTCCGGCTCGCCTGCGAAGCATTTGCTGAAATGCCGCAAAGACCATTTGCATTTGCGGGGCTTTGTATGGAAAAAGCTCGATCGAGTCCATGGAGTGGACCACCGCACCACTATCGAGCTCAAAAACTATCAGCTTGCCTTCGAGCGTTTCTGCACAATCGATCGAATAATAGTCTAGCCCGATACGGTTGTCTATTTCCTGCAAGGCGGTCCTATGCTTGGTTGCAAAGTCCAAGTTGAAATCGAACATGAAACCAGCCTCTGTGTCTCGATTTTTTTCATTGAGCAACATGTCGGCATTCAAATAGTGAACCATCCAATGCTTTGAGATTGCCATGTGGGCTGCAAATGGCTTGCCATCGATAATCACAATCCGATATTTTCTATACATCCCATCGCGACTTCGATAGTCGATGAAGGGAGCAACATAAAACTCATCGTTATCCTGAGCTTCTAAGTATTCCAACGTTTGCATTCGGTTTTCGAGTTTGGCAAGGCCTTGTCCTGCATGCGAGTCGACTGGCCTGGCAATCACCGGAACGCAAATCGCTCCAATTGTGGTGGTGTTCTTAAGCTCGGCTCGACTCAGTCTGCGAGCATCGCTGGTCACGATACCGTTGGTCGACGACAAACGTGCGCTGACCACATCGCGGCTCAGCTGAGCGATGCGCGCAGGCATATTGATGAAGGGCCTCGGCCAGTGCGCCATGATCTCACTGAGGTGCGACAATAGGAATTGACTGCGGTCTGATTCACAAACCGCGACAAAGGCAACATCGTGGTCGGGTATCTGACTTGGAATGGGTAGCCCTTCTCCCACATACAAGAAGCTGAGAGCAATATCCGAATTCTCTACTAGAAAGTCGATCGGCGTATTTGCCATGACCTCGCCGGGCCCCATGATTGCAAGCAGCTTCAAGTCTGGGTCTTTTGGATTCGAGTTCAATTCAAAGTACTGATGGCGAAGGAGCGCTTCCGATTGAAGTTCGATTGCTTCGTCTGGTTTCGCATTAAGCTGAAGTACAACCGAAAGATCCATCATGGCAGCTGAGTCACGCGAATTGAGACCTATCCGAGTTGCGAGTTGCGACGTGAGGTTCGAGAGATCGTCGCCATGAAATGCCAATCGCATGATTTTGGCCAGTCCATTTAGGTTCGTTGTTTCTTGCGCACGAGCGTTGTCTTGGGAATTCGCCCTTTTCATCTTACTGCCACCGACTCCGTTTGTGAAAGCGTTCGACCAAGCCGCAACGTCGCTTTGAACAGGTCATCGATTTCGAGTTGCGTTGTGCGATGATTGAAAATAGCTGCCCTAATCGCGAACTTGCCGTTGATGGTAGTGGACGACGGTGCCGCGATCCCTGATTCTTGAAGGGCCACTACCAACTCGGTGTTCACTCGATCTGCGTCGTTGCATCGATATCGAAAACAGACGATGTTAAGGCTGACGGGCGCGAGCAATTCGAGTTCTTCGCATTCTTCAATGCAACGCGCTAGATACGCAGCGAGCTCACACGTTCGCTCCATCATTCGCGCCAATCGATCCATCCCATAGACTTGCATGGTGAACCAAACTTTGAGTGCCTTAAAGCTGCGAGAAAGATCAGGGCCAAAGTCGCAAGGCCATGGCGAACCAGCGGCCATTCCTCGCGTTTCGCGTCGAAGATAGGCTGCTGGCGAAGTAAACGTATCCTGGTGCAATTGCGAGTCCCTCACCAATACGAATCCAGCGTCATACGGAACTTGTCCCCACTTGTGAAAGTCGAGGGCAATCGAATCCGCCGCCTGGATTCCACGCATTTTCGTCGCGATGTCGGGGGACATCATTCCTAAAGCCCCACATGCCCCATCCACATGAAACCACAAGCCTTCATGACGAGCGATATCGGCGATCCCATGTAGGTCGTCTATCGCACCGACGTTGACGGTACCCGCTGTGCCAATCACACAAAACGGAGTTAGACCTGCGGATCGGTCGATGGTAATGGTTTCTTGAAGCGTATGCAGGTTCATTTGATGCGCGTTGTTCACTGCAATCTTTCGCAATTGATTTTTACCCATCCCGGCCATCTCCATGCCGCGTTCTAGGCAGCTATGAGCGTCGCACGAGGTGTAAGCAATCAACACTTGGTCCACTTTTTGTAGCCCTAAAGCGCGAATCTCGGTCCCTATCTTGGCCGTACGTGCGACTAGCAAACCAATCAAGTTCGCCATCGACGATCCGGTGACAAATAGACCGCTCGCTGACTCAGGGAAGCCGAACAATTGTTGCATCCAGCGAACCACTTGCTGTTCAACTTGGATTGGGATTTGGTCGCGTCCACCCAAGTTGGAATTAAGCCCTGATGCTAGCATTTCCGCCAACATACCGACGACAGATCCGCCGCCATGCACCCAGCCCATGAAACCAGGATGGGCATTGCCTACCGCGTAGGGCAGGATGTTTTGCATAAATAATTCATGTGCAGCACTGAGGCTTTGCGGCTGCGTCGGAATAACTGTCTTAAAAACCTCCTCGACCGACTCGGGTGCGTGTTGCCATACAGGACGCTGACGAATCTGGGAGACATAGTCAAGCATATCATCCAACATGCGATGGCTTTGAGCGCGTAACGAATCCCAATCGCTTGGATCGAGTGTGGTCGCTGAGTCAAACAATGCGCGAGCCTGTGACTGCGGGAGGGGATGAGGGTAGCAACACAATCTGGTTTATCGGCAAAGTCCACAAAAAAATTGCGTGAAAAATGGACACCTCTCGGCGAACGCCACCTCTGCGAAGCGGTTGTAGCGGAATGCGTCAAGCATTTCGTTGGTTGCCGAAGTAGGCAAACCCTTGCTCGATGTTCCGGAGTGTTTTGAAGTTGGTGCTGTCATTTTGGAAAAGTTAGTCGAGGTAGATCCTTCTGGAAAACCACGGGGACACAGGATATTCTAGAAATCGCGTAGAATCATTACAAGCAATCGTCTTGGCGTACCTTCAGAGATAGGTTGTATCTAAACCGGTGCTTATCAAAAGTTGGGAGACAACGACCGAAGCGTCTTGCGAAATGACGAGCAAAGACGTGCGAATTCGAACTAGTAATAGCTTCTAGCAACGCTCTCGGCAAGCATCGGAATAGATGTCAATAGAATTTTCGTCGAACCGACCCAATGCGACGCGAGTAGTTCTCGCGCCTGTTGTCGGACATAGAATCGACGCCCTGTCTTGCGACTCCGCGCCTCGTCAATGAAACGCGGGGACACTGGGAACCGTTTCGTCAAGTTCGTGTTTTTCTTTGGCAGCCCAAAGTTGCCTGAAGATCTCAGGATAGTTTACTTGAAGGGGCTTGCTCTTCAGAAGTTGAGTTCCTGAAAACGACCAGTTCATTACGTCTGGTGAGTCCAGAAGTTGAGCCAAATGACTTTCGATCAAAGATTGGTTCAAGGAATCTCGCTTCGAGATCGCCTCCTCCCAACTCGCCAAACGCTCCTTGGCTTCGCTGAGATCCGTTCGTTCTTGTCCCTGTTTTTCATCGAACTGTTGGATCGCCAACTCGAGCAGATTGCTCAAGCTTTCACGAAGCTTGATTGGGTCGGTCCACTCAGACGATCGAATCGTATTCGACAACGCACGCAACTGGTCGGATTGACCGATTGCTGGCTGAGTGAAAGGTGCTGGCAGGGAACTAGCTGCTGGCTGCGGGTAAACTACCGCTGGAAACCCATTAGATATGGGCGCCGCTACACTAGCGTATGCGTTGTTGTTGGGTGAATAGACTGGTAGCGACTGATAGACTTTATTCGGCGACGAAATGGATGGGGCAGAGCTCGCCTGGTTATGGTTTGTGTTTATCGGATTACTGAAGTTTAACGAGGTGCCGTATGCATTTGTATTATTCGCAACGGGAGCGTAAGGCAATGCGGACGATTGAGACGGTGGACTTATCCCAGCGGTTTGATTTAGCGTACTGGCACCAACACTTTGACTATTTATGGCCAAATGCGGTGGCAACTCCAGGTTTCGAAGCGTGTGAACGGGCAGTCGCAATGGCTCTCTCCAAAGCGAGAGCCGGAATCCATTGGACTCCATTGTTGCTCCCAAAAAGAAAAACGCCACGACCGTAGATGGCAACCAAACCAAACGTCGCATGCGTCGACTTATCAAGAATCGTAGGGGGCGCGGGATAAGTTTCATCTTGTTCACTCCTTGAACCTTTAACGTATTGTTTAACCCGGCAACAAGCGAATCAATCTAATCCAAAACGGCAAAATTTCAGATAGCAGTTTTTTGCACCCATAGAACAATAAAACGTCAATGACATCATTCGAAAATGCGTTGCATGCATGAGCGAAATCATTTGGGATAACTCGGATTTGTGATACTAAGTCGAACCCGGTCGGGCCGGTCAGCGCGACCCGCCACCGTAGGTCGCCAGGAGCCCAACCTACGTTAACACAACTCCGCCATACTTGTTAACTCGCACCGGCTAGCTAGCGAGTGTCTGTCGCTTGACAGTTCTCAAGAAAAGCCGGTGGTTTTCCAACTGCCGCCCGCCTAAAATGAAACCAGTCACCGCAAGTCCGACACGCTACCATGCCGCTCTGATCGCTCGCTCATGCACAATCTTTATCGTCAGCCGTACTTGATTGGATTGCTTTGCGTAAGCGTGTTTGACTTGGGATTATTCGAAACAGCCAAGGCCGACTTTGTTATCTATCGGTTGCCTGGGACCAAAATGGTGGCAGTTCTCGAGGGCAAGACCAAGGTTATGGCCGGCCGACTTATGGAATACACGCATCCGGCATTTGGTACGATGGTTTTGAACTTGGATGATGCGAACATTGTGAAAGCCCCGACCCGGCAAGAGGAGTTTAAAAGGCTGTTTGTCAAAGCCTCGAAATCCAAAGACATCAAAGAATATTTGGAGGCTGCTGGCCAAGCCCTCAAACGAGGACTGCTCAAAGAGTTTTACGAGTGTTGTAGTGCCGCCTACAAAATCGATCCGGAAAACGCAACCGTCAAGCGGTTAATTCAAGCCAGGAAGCTGGTTAAGCAACCCTTGGGTGATCCGGCAGAGGTGGAGCGGACTTTTAGAATAACTACCAACCTGCCCAACAACGCACTCAACTTGAAAGCGGAGAGAAGCTCGCACTATGTGTTGCTACACGACACGAGCGATGCAAAAGTTGGCCGCAAAACGAGATCGCAAAAACGGATCGAGTTACTTGAAGCTGTATACGAATCCTATTTCATGAAGTTCGCGCTCGATGGAATTGTGCTTGAACCGCCGAAAGAGCACATGATGGTTTTGCTTTTCGCCGATGAAAGTAACTTTCAACGCTATTCGGCTCAGCTTGATCCTGATCTAAAATTGACCGCTGGTTTTTGGTCCCCCAAAGACAACATTGGCGTGTTTTACGATCAAGGCACGACGCGATCCATGAAGCTTTTGGCTTCCATGGCTGAGGACATGCAGAAAAACAAAATTAAACTGCGCGGAACGGCATTGTCACAAGACATGGCCCATTTAGCTAACTCGTTCGAGCTACTACTCAAAGTTTCGCGTGAAGAATCGGACATCGAAGTGGTTTCGCATGAAGCAACGCATCAACTTGCGGGCAACACGGGTATTTTGCCGCGCGGCAAAGTTGGCGCGAGATGGGCTCACGAGGGTTTGGCCAGTTACTTTGAAACTCCAGCGGGCGCCGGCTGGGGCGGCATCGGCGCCGTGAACCAAACTCGACTTGCAGACTACCGAATCATTTCCCGCGACTCGAATCGCAAACGACTCGAACTCATTGTCTCCGATCAGCTTTTTTATGTCGCTCGGGATCTTGGTGAAGCCGTCGAGGCGTACGGCCAAGCATGGGCGCTCACCTATTTCTTAATGGAGACTCGGTTTGATAAGCTCCTCCGATACTACCAAAAGTGCTCTGCGTTCGAGGATGAGGAAACTCCAGTACGACGCGTTGCGGCATTTGTAGAAGTTTTCGGTGATTTGCGGACCCTCGAGCAGGAATTTCAAAGTTTTATGGGAACGCTCAAAAGCGACGTAGACCGAATTCGCGATGCAGCCAGATAGGCGTCCTCCACGTGGCTGACGCTGCTAGCGTCAGGCTTTGTTATTCAGTATCTCGCTTACCACTCTCCCCGTTTGTCCGTCCAGCAAGGAACCGGGACCGTTGGGCCGTGTGAAGGTGACTTCGGTGGCTTTCAGTCCGAACAGGTGCATTACCGTCGCATGGAAGTCTGAGTGTGTGACGACGTCCTTGATCGCTTTGTGACCAAACTCATCTGTTTCACCATGCACATAACCGGCCTTGATTCCACCACCGGCGAACCAAGAGCTAAAGCCAAATGTGTTGTGGTCGCGTCCAACGTTTTTCTCGTTCTGAATCACTGGCAAACGCCCCATCTCGCCGCCCCAATGTACCAGCGTTGTGTCCAGCAATCCTCGTTCTTTCAGGTCTTGCACCAAGGCCGCGGACGGGCGATCAATCTTGCGACAAGACTTAGGTAGTGCTTTGTCGATGCCACCATGGTGATCCCACTGCTGAGTTGAAGTATAGAGCTGGACGAATCGCACACCTCGTTCCACAAGCCGACGCGCAATAAGGCATCGCGAACCGAATTCGCGAGTCTCTTCGTCGTCTAAGCCATAGTTTCGGCGAGTCACGGCGGTCTCCTGATTTAAGTCGAGCGCTTCCTTGGCCGATGTTTGCATTCTCGCTGCCAACTCATAGGTTGCAATCCTGGCGGCAAGATCCGATTCACCAGGTCGCTCGGCCAAATGGCGCGCGTTGACGCCCCGCAAGTACTCTAGGTACTGTCGTTGGGGCACACCTGCCAAACGAGCAGGTGCATCCAGATTCAATACTCGCGGCTCCTTCGGACGCACGACGGTACCTTGATAGGTCGATGGCAACCACCCGTTTTGCCAACAGTCGGTGCCGAGCACCGGCAAGCCACCTGGGTCGGTTAACACAACGTAAGCAGGTAGATTGTCGGCTTCGCTACCCAACGCATATGTCAACCACGCACCTAAAGTGGGACGTCCGCCAGTAATGCGTCCGTTGTGCAACGAGTAGATCGACTGGCCATGATTGTTCACGCCTGTCTGCATAGATCGAACCAATGTAATATCGTCCGCGATGGTCCCAAGTTGCGGTAGCAACTCACTCAACTCAAGACCCGACTCACCATGCCGAAACCATTTCCAAGGACCATTCCAAAGCTTGGCCGAGGACTCCGCTGCGTTATCGTATTTGATGTCGCCAGGGAAATTCTGCATGTGGCGTTTCGCAAGCTCAGGCTTTCGATCGCAAAGGTCGATATGCGAAGGTCCGCCTTGCATGAAAAGCGAGATCATCGCCTTGCACTGCGGCAGACGTGGCGGTGTCTTAGGGGTTAGGTCAAAAACTCTTTGTTGAAGGATGGGCTTGTCCGGCTCTGCTCGCGCCTCGCGTGACATCAAATAGGTCAATGCGATCGATGAAAGTCCGAATCCCTGTGACGCTAAAAAGTGTCGTCGCGAAGCGTCGACATCGGATAGATTCTTTCCATTTACGTTTTCTGCGATCGATTCGACGCTCATCGGTTCAGTCCACATACAAGAATCGGTTCGACGAAAAGAATGCTTGACACAAGAGCGACAATGCTTGCAGTTCTGGCGAAGCTGAAGCGATTGCTTTGTCATTCGGCTTTGCGTTGGCTGCAACATCCGTAGCGACTTGATAAAAATGCTTTCGTTGATTGTCCAAAAGACTGACGCCGGCTCGCAGTTCATCTTCATCGGGCGGAGTACCAAACGCCAAAGTCCATGCGCGGGCCACCTGTCCTGTGGACTCGCTCCCCACGTCACGCAATACCCGACTTGCAAATCGTTCTGCCAAGGTCAAGATAACTTCGTTGTTCATCATCAAAAGCGATTGCGGTGCAACCGTAGATGAAGCCCTACGATCGCAATTGGGGCTTACCGCAGCTAGGTCAAATGGCTCGAGCATTCCCAAGGGCATGGATCTACGAACTTGGATGTAGAGGCCGCGTCGATACTTTTCAGGCGTATCTTCACCCTTGGTCACCATGATGCCATTGCCATCTCGAATTGCTGAGCCAACGATGAATTGTCCCACTTCGTCAGGGTTCACCGGAGACGCCGGTCCAAACATCACCGGTGTACGCATACCGGAGACCTCTAACATGGCGTCGCGAATCGCTTCGGCCTCAAGACGTCGTACCGACATCCGACCTAACCATCGGTTCTCGGTATCGGCGTCGCGTTCGGAGCGGACTGACGTTTGCTGGTAAGCTTCTGAAGTCACAATCAAGCGATGCATTGACTTCAAACTCCAACCTCTACGAACGAATTCATCGGCAAGCCAATCGAGAAGCTGCGGATGACTTGCAGGTTCGCCCAACCGTCCGAAATCGGCTGGCGTTGGCACAATACCCCGCCCGAAGTGATGCATCCAAATGCGGTTGACGATCGTTCTCGCTAAGAGCGGATGTTGGCCATTGGTCAAGTGTCTGGCAAAGGCCAATCTGCGACCGGTGGTTGGGATTTGTGGATCATCATCGGGCAAGCTGCAAGAGGGCAATATGCTAAGGTCGCCCGGTGCGACTTCATCCCTAGGTTGCTGAATATCGCCCCGCGAAAATCGATAGGTAACCGGCTTGTTTCCAGGGACTTCGGTTAAGCAGGCAATGAAATTGTCCGGTGGCCGTTTTGCTTTTTCGGCAGCTAAAAGATCCTCAAACACTTTGTTGTGGTCTGCGATGCGCTTGGGTTCGTACAGGATCGCGCTGCCGCCATCCACATTCAATCGAGGGTAGTCCTTGAGAATCTGTTGGTGAGTCGGGGTTCGTTTGTCAGCTGCGGTTGCCTTGGCTTCGCGAGCGACGGTTTGTTGTTCCGAATCGAGCGTTACGACCACTTTCTCAAAAATATCGTTGACAATTGCCTTGAGTGCTTCCGATCGTTGTTTGTTGATCTCTTGAACAGCTTTGTCGACCTGTTCTGCGGCGACCTGTTGGTCCGTCGTCCAAAGACTAATTTGCCTCGCTGAGTGATCGCGCCAGTTCTTCCAATCGAGCGCTGGCTCAAAGATAGCGCGAAGGCGATGGTAATCATGATGCGATATCGGATCGTAGCGATGCGAATGGCATTGCGCGCAACCAACGGTCATCCCCAACATCGAAGTAGATGTGATCTTGATCGTCTCTGCCACCACATCATTGCGGGCGACGTTTTGATCCCCTATGTCTCCGGTTCCGTCCGGTGCGGTGCGCAAAAACCCTGTGGCTGTCAGTCGATCGATGTCTTGATCACTTAAGTTTTGATAAGGCGGCGCGACAAGCTCATCGCCTGCCAATTGCTCTACAACAAACTCATCAAATGGTTTATCGCTATTGAGAGAGCGAATCACATAGTCTCGATAGCGAAACGCCCAAGGTCGTACACGATCGTTCTCGGTATATCCGTCGCTATCTGCATAGCCTGCGGGATCGAGCCAATGACGAGTCCAGCGTTCCCCATACGCCGGTGAAGATAACAATTCCTCTACCAATTGTTCGTAAGCATCGGGTGCATCGTTCTCTTTGAAACTGGCAAGGCGTTCCGGTGAGAGCGGCAAGCCGACCAGATCGAATGCTAGTCGTCGTGCTAATGTTGCACGATCGGCCTGTCGTGAATAGCTAAGTCCTCGGGATTCTAATTCCGCCAACAAGAAATTATCGATGGGTGTTTTTATTCGATCGGTATTGCGTACGGCAGGTAGTTTTGGACATTGTACAGGTTGAAATGCCCAGTAGCCCCGTTCCTCATCTGTCCATTCCGATTCGGATGCGACCACCATTGGCTCTGGTCTAGCGATGCGGGCACCTTGATCAATCCAATTGCGTATTGCTAGTTTTTCTGCATTGGAGAGTTTTCCTTTGGGTGGCATTTCATCGCTATCGATTCGATTCCAGAGTAGACTCTCGCGAGACTTGCCAGCGATGATAGCGGGTCCCGATTCTCCACCGACAAGCAGTTGTCGCACGAGACGTCCATCGAGCCCACCTTCGCGTTTGTCTTCTTCACCATGGCATTGGAAGCAGTGCGTCTTGAGAATGGGGCGCACGTCACGTTCGAAAAGCAACTCAGGCTCGGCCGCGAGACTCATCATTGCTGAGCAGGCAAATAACGCCATTGACCAAATACACGGTCGCATCAATTAACTCTTGGATGGGGCGGGGAAGGGTGGGTAGGTTGCGATTCGGTTGATTCAAGATGAGGCGCACGACTCGCCTTTGCGCACGAAGTGCAATCTAGTGATTCACACGCACAGGCTAAAGTGCGCCTAATACTACTAAACCTGAATCCACCGAACTCTCTATGATTATAACATCCGCTTCCTCGACTCGCTACCTTGCGTGTACGATGAGGCTAATTCACTATCAATTTGATATCCCATACAAAGGAATTCATCCAATGCTGTGTTCCGTTTCGCGTCTTCAGGTCCTTTCGTTGATAGGAATGACTCTCTTTGCTAACTTAACCTCCGCAAGCCTTCAGGGGCAGGATGCATCCCGAGTCAAGGTCATGAGCTCGCTGCGATTTTATGCCAGCTTTGATGGCGGTGGCGACGCAAAGATTGCCCAGGGCGACGGCAAAATGTATACGACGGAGTCTTTGGCACGTAAGGAATGGACGCCTGGGATTACCAGAGCCGACGTATCGATTGCCAAGGGGCAGGGTAAGCAAGGCGATTGCCTTCGGTTCGGCAAAAAGTCGCCACAGGTAATATGTTTTAAGGGCGAAGCGATGCCGTATCAAATGAAAGACTGGTCGGGAACGGTTAGTTTTTGGATGCGATTGGATCCAGACAAAGATCTCGAGCCCGGCTATTGCGATCCGATACAGATCACGGAAAAAGCATGGAACGACGCGGCCATGTTCGTAGACTTCGACAAGGACTTACCACGCGACTTTCGCCTCGGCGTTTTTTCCGACTTGCGTTTTTGGAATCCCGAGAATGTGGTGTGGGAGAAGTGGCCAGTGGAAAAGCGACCGATGGTGACAGTAAAAAAGCCTGGATTCACCCGAGAGTTATGGAAGCATGTTGCGTTTACCTTCGAAGGGATCAACGCATCAGACAACCGACCTGCAACGGCTACGCTTTACCTTGATGGGAAGTCGATGGGTTCGATACAGCAACCGATGAAGTTTTCATGGGACCCAAAAAAGGCAGCGATCATGTTAGGCCTTGAATACATAGGCGATCTCGACGAGCTCATGATCTTCGACCGCGCCCTATCGACCGACGAGATCGGCATTCTTCTGTAAATAAGTGTAGCCTGTCGTTTGGCCCCGTTAAGATCATGAACGTATTGAAAACGATAGGGTGTGACCGGCTAATCAGGGTCCAGGTCAACACGCAAGGGAAAACTAGTTGTCGCTATACACCCGTGGATCTCCTGGGAGTTATAAAACGCGAATGGTTCCTACCAAATTCTCGGATTTACTACCGGAAACTCGAACTGATATCTTATAGGTCCCCTTGGACTTCGGGACTTTGATCTTCATTTCGAAGTCTTTTGAAGGGCCAACATCAAACAAGACCGACGCAGTTCCACTGTTAAAACTTAAGTCTTTTCCCTTTGAGCGCTTTGAAAACATGATGGTTACATTGGAACCCAGTTTGGATTTTTCCGTATCTTGTATTAGACGACATTGAAATCGAATGACATCGCTGACTTTAACTTCAATGGCCGGAATAGTCATCTGCTCGCTCGTGCACTCCTATTAAAACAAGTTGGTGAATTGGGAGTACAAACATGGTTGTATAGAGTCACGGTCATGTTTCCGTCTATCCAAGGGGAACCTTTTGTATGTTTACTACCCTGCCAGCCGAAATTGTGCGCCGAAATTGGGATAGCCCGGCAGTCCTGAGCAAATTTTCCTCGATTGCTCGGATAGGAATTTGGCGTATTCCAATTAACTCTCATTCGATCGTACGTACAATCAGCCCGCAGCCATTCGGAGACGCAACTGGTATTTACCGTCCATGAGCCTGAATTGCCGCAGTAATTCGCGCCCGCGATAGGAAATGATTCGGATTGGTTTTTCGGCGATGAATCCGAGGGGCAAACGTATGCAGGCAAGCTGCGATCAAACGATTCGAATTTTTGTCCGCTTGCAATGAACGCAAAAATCTCCTTATACAAATTGTCTTGTTCCGAAAATGGGAGGATCGCTGCCAAAAAACTACCATTCGCATTCTGGGCCTGCGGGAAACCTCTCTACGCGGATTCGTAGGATGCGATCGCCAAACCAATCTGCTTTAAGTTGTTCGAACATTGCATTCGCCGCGCAGACTCGCGAGCATACTGAACAGCCGTTAGCAGTAGAGCTAGCGAGATCGAGATTGTGATCAAAACAACCAAGAGTTCCACCAAAGTTAACCCACTACGAATGGGGTGCTTGTGGGAAATTTTCATTTCCATCCCTGCAGAAATGCGACTCGCCAATTTTGATAGTGCCATGATCCTATCCTAAAAGATATTTGCCACCAAAACGCACTCCCGTCACAATCCCAATTGCCTAGGGTGCGGTGTTGCATTCAAAGGTCTTTGTTTTCACCGTCGATCCAGCGGTTAGCTTCACTTGCATGAGTTTATTGGCATCTCCCCCAGTCACAGGCCAGGTACTAGGAGGTTTGTATTCAGTCAATGGGTCAAAATCATAGTTCCAATTGACTTCCATGGATCCTGTCTGTCGAATTCCGTTGCGCTGTCTTATTCATGAATAGATTGACGGATCCGTATTGCCAAAAGTAGTATCGAAAGGAACGTAGTATAGACTTCCACGCAGTGTTCCATTGATGGGTTAGAATCGCAGGGAGCCTATGCCTCAAAGGAGACCGACAGTATCCAACTATTTCGAATCGAATTTGGGATTGCGCTCTGTCGGAAACAAGGCATTAGTCTTTTTCGTCCATGCTAGAAGTTCGGCAAGCAGTTCATCTCGCTTTTCAATTTCGTCAGACGCTCTATTCGTTCTTTCGCCCATGTCATTTGCGATGTTGTACAGTTCAACCGCCTGGTTGGTATCCAATCGATCTTTTCCGCCGTCGAGTTGCCATTCCTCGTGATAGAGATGCAATTTCCAATCTCCCTTTCGTATGACACTCACCGGTCTGCTTCGAAAGCCAGTGCGGAGGTCGAGTTCTCGGCCACGGATAACTGGCGTGTCAAGGTAACCAGGAAAATGCCAATAAATAGATCTACGATTCAATTCCCTTTTGCCTTGCAGCAACGGTAAGAGACTCTCGCCATCGAGAACTTTTCCATCGGGGATTTTTGTACCCGAAGCTGCGAGGAAGGTTGGGAAGAGATCGACATGGACTATTGGTACATCGCACTTGGAGCCCGGTGTTGTAACTCCTGGCCAACGAATGATAAATGGTTCACGAATGCCACCTTCGTAATACGAACCCTTGTTGCCTCGCAAAGGTTCTTGTGACGAATTCTGAGTTGCACCGTTGTCGCTCGTGAAGACAAGCAACGTGCTTTGGTCCAACTTCAGTTCTTCGAGCTTCTGTCGAAGTACTCCGACACTCGCGTCGAGATCGTAAGTGCACGCAGCATAGAGTGCATTTTTATGTTGGATACCAGGGGTCTTGGCTTTGAATTTGGCCAACGATTCCTCGCTCGCTTGCAGTGGGCTATGTATTGCATGGTGCGCGAGATAGCAAAAAAAAGGTCGTGCCCTGTTCGCTTCGATAAACTCACAAGCCTTGCGAGTTAGCGTGAACACTCCCTTTGGGTCGGTAGGGGGACCGGTTTGATTGCCCTCCGACCCCTCGTCGAGTTTACCTTCGCCGAAAGAATCGAACGAAACATCGAAGCCTTGTTTGGTTGGCAGCGCACCATCTTTGCCAGCCAGATGCCATTTCCCAAAATGCCCAGTAGCATAACCAGCCGCTTTGAGTGCATCGGCTATCGTTATATTCTCGACTGCTAAACCGCTCTTATTTGGAATCGGAATCAATCGTTGAAATTCTTTCTTACCTCGATCGGTGCTTCCAACTGCGTAGACGTGGTGACGTGGCGTATAGTTACCGGAAAGCAAACAGGCTCGGCTGGGTGCACAATTTCCAGCAGCCGCGTACGATGAATGAAAAACCATGCTGTCTTTTGCGAGACGATCTAGATTCGGCGTCTCGATAAAATCGCTTCCTTGAAAACCGACATCTTTCCATCCAAGGTCATCAGCAAAAATGAGGACAATGTTCGGCTTTACGATATCGTCAGCTCGGAGGTATCCGCACGCAACAAGAATTGGAAGAATCACCAGCAGGTAGTGTTTCATTGAAGATATTCCTTGCGATGGAGTTGTCCGTTGCCTTAGCGAACCCTGTGATTAGCTTCGAAACTGTCGGCAATACTCATAGACGGCCATGGTCGTTGCGGTTGCCACATTGTAACTGAACGGTTGGCCATAAACGGGGATCTCAACCACATGATCTAAGCGGTCTAACTCCTGCTGATCTAGGCCCTCGCGTTCGGCTCCAACGATCAGGGCTGTTTTCCTCGGAAATTCAAATTCATAAAGACATACCGAATTCGTTGTTTGTTCCAGTCCCACTCGAACATATCCCTCCACGTGCAGTTGCTCAAGCACAGGAGGCAAGGATCTTCTAAGCACGATCTCGACGACGTCGATGGCGTCCCTGGCAATTTCACGATCGACCTTGCCCTGCCCACACTGGATGATACGTTTGACACCAGCACAGCCAGCCAGTCGTACAATGCGACTGAGGTTCACATTGCTGCGCATCGGCGCCAAGACCAGTAGCAGCTCTCTGGGTGCTGCGAGTCCAATTGGCGGCTTGTGCCGAATGTGCTGAAACTTGCTCATGCCATTAAGGCATCGAGCCGTTGACGTATTGAGGCTAGCAAGGCGTTATCGCTATCGGGTCGTGCCAGTGCGCCATGAGGTATGGACGCGTGCTCGATGACCCCGCGTTGCGTTAGGAACATCGCGCAATTGTGTTTGTAGGCTGGTACAGGATCGCGAAATGCAATGAAGCCCAAATACTGCAGCCAGTCATTCAATTCATAAAATCTTGAATCTCCAGCCGCCCAATACTTGTCTCGTAGAACGAACGCTTCGGGATAGAAAGCGGAAAGGCCCAACAAATAGTCGCTGCCCCATTGCACCATGTCGATCGCCAGATCATTTCCCGTGTAGACACGAAACTCTGGACGCTCTTGATTCCTGATTGCAAGTCGTTGCCACTCTTGCTCGCGCGACAACGACGAGTGCTTAATCCCGGTCAACGTAGGGATCGAAAGCAACTCGCGAAAAGTATCGAGATCATAGATCTGGCCAAAAGGGGCAAACATTTTACCTAATTCAAAGCCGAGAAGCTCGTCGCACTCCTTGGCGACCCTTCGATAAGCGCCGACCAGTTTGTCTTTTGGCAATTCTGTCAGTTTGGAAGATTGGAAGAGGATGGGTGTCCCACCCGACTCCTGAATCGCGACGCACTGATCGATGTAGTTTCGAACAACTTCGCCAGGCAAGTCCTCGACAAATGCACCGGCAATGAAAGGCCGTTCCGCTGCCAATTGTGCAACCAGCAATAATACTTCTGCCCTCTGCGTTGGGCTTAGTTGATTTGCATAGCCAGTGTCCATATTGATGGCAGGCGTCAAGCCAGATTTCCAAGTCCGCTCGAGCCCGCGTTGGAAGGAGTCGAAATCGATCTTTCCATCCGGTTTCCATGGAAGCAGAACTGCGGAGATACCTTTGATAACTCGCTTGAAAATGACCGGTGGAATGGCAGACATGGCTAAGTCCAAGGAACAGTTCAAAGGCGAATATTTTAACGGAACGATGTGGATTTGGCGAGGAGTGATTATGGTGAAGTGAGCTTGGGTTGCTCGACGCCAAAAGTAAGTTCTGTTAGACTTTTGAAGATTGGCAAAAGCGGCAAGTCAAAGCGGAAGCAATCAATCGTTCCAAAATCGCCGTGGCGTTCCATCACCTACATCAACCAACTTCGCACTTTTTATTTTTTCGGAATTTATGCTCAAGGTCGATAACGCCAGAGGGTTCTTACCATCCTCTTTGGTCTTGTTTTGCGTTTTTTTGGTTGGGCTGACACAGGAGCAATCGGGGCTGGCGCGAACGGAACCGGCTGCCCGTGGGCTGGAGTTAGTTCGACTTGCAAAGACGCCAGTGACTCGAATCAAAAAGGGGGGGAGTATTGCATTGGTGGCATCGGTTCGCAACGCAGGTTCGAACCCGGCAGTTGCGCAAATCGTTGGCAAGATTACCGGCCAACCAGGCGAGGAAGATCGGCGGCAAATTGAATTGGCACCTGGCGAGCACAAGGATTTCGACCTACACCTTCGCCTTTCTCCCAATTCAGCGAACTATCCGATCAATGTGACGGTCACCTTGAACGCGATCGAAAACGGTCGCGAGATTGTTTTGCAAAAGGGAGACGAGCTCTCCAAAACGCTCACGCTGCAGGTTGATGAGGAACCCATTTCGACAGGCATTGTGTTGGAGCCAGAGCCTATCGAAGGGGCCTACTGGCGTTGGCCCCCGACGGAAACGTACGGATCCTATGAGTTAGTCTTGGCCTCGCGAATCGACTTAGGATTATCTCGCCGATGTATCCTCCTCGATAGCGAGCCATTGCCCTTAAGCTTCGTTGACTGGAAGGGGATGGACACGCTCATCATTGGTACTCCCGAGCCCTTGTTGGATACAGCGGCGGTATCAGCCATGCAACGTTTTCTTCAACGGGGTGGTCACATACTATTGATGCTCGACAAAATCGATACGGAATTGTCGCGAGCTCTCATGGTGAATGGTCAGCAGTGCGAGACGGTAGATGCCGTAGAGCTTAATCATTTTGTAATGGATGTTGTTTCTCCTACGCCCTTTGGGTTGCGCGAGCGAACGTTCGATCGCGATAAACCGATGCGAATGAAGAGAGTACTGCAGCAAGGGGGGAAAGTAACACATTCGGTCGAGGGATGGCCGGCGGCCTTCAGCATGAAGGTTGGTGACGGCGTGCTGATACTGACTACTCTCGAGTGTAGCTCTTGGCTGAAAACCCGGCACGTACAATCAAACGACCAAATGTATCAATCGAAATTTTCGGTGCCACTTTGGGAAGGTACGTTGTCGAGTCAGCTAAATTCAACGACCCTCCAAGAGCCCCTGGAAGCAGTTGAGGCATCCTATCCTATCGAGTTGATAGGTTCGCCGGTGGTGTCCCGTCAATTGGTTGGGGCGGTTTTGATTGGTTTTTGCATTCTGTTATTGGGAGTGGGTTTGTGGACCTTATTTGGAAGTGACCTAAGGTGGATTGGGGTGGTAGCTCCTGTATTAGCTATCGGGTCTTCTTTACCACTAATCGTCGCTGCAATGCGGACGAGGAACGACATCCCCGCCATGGTTTCTGAGCTGCAGTTCGTGCAGTTTTGGCAGAAGGGCGGCGGATTGTTGCGAGGCAAAGCCGCCGTCTTCTTGACGTCGAGTCGTTCCATGGATTTGGTGGGTGAATCAGATGGATTTGCGATTCCTTCGGAGAACATTGAGAGCGGGATTCGAAGCTTGACTACGAAGGATTTTGAGAGTTGGCAACTCAGTAACACAGATTGGCCTCCAGGCACTTGGCGTTACAAAACAGAAATGGGGATTTCAAGCAAATCGATTTCTGCAAAGTCAAGATTGACGGCGAAAGGGTTGGAAATGGAACTTCCACAAGGCTTGCCTTCGCAACCCGAGGATATGGTTGTTTGCTTTACTCCAGGTTCGCTTTCTTTGGGTAATCTGATCGATTCGAACACTCGTCTTTTGGTCGATGGGGAATTGGCTGCATATGACAATCGCTGGACGACCGCGTCGATTGTGAGCGATGAACAAAGGCGCCGAGGAGCCATCTATAACAGGCTCTTCCTTCCCTCAGAAACGCGCCGAAGCCCAACACCGCGAACCCTCTTTTTTTGGACAAAACAGTGGCCACAATCTCCAAGCTGGAATTCCACCCTCGAGCAACGAGGTTCGGCGCTGGTGTCTGTGCCAATCGAGTTGGCAACACCTGAAGTGGGTTCACAAGTACTCATTCCCTACTCGCTCATCAAAATCGAACCGACGGATGAGAGTCAGGGAGTCAGTACGGTCTTCAATTATCGAACAGGACATTGGGCCGGTGAGTCGTCCTTGGAAACGGAAGCAGATCTGTCATTTGTACTTCCTCCAGAAGCAGTGCCGTTGGCAGCAAGCTCAATAAGTATTGACTGGGATATTGACGCACCGAAGCGAAAAGTAAAGCTGGTTTGGTCGGCCAAGGATTCGCGAATCGATCTTGTCGAACTGAATAGCCCCTCTATCCCGTGGAGAGGAACTAGTGACAATCCGCGCGTTCTAAAAGACTTAATGGATGGTCGACTGGATTTAAGAATCGAAGTCACGAATGGCGATGGCATAATGGACCCATCACAAAACAATTTTGTAAGCTGGCAAATCAAACACTTGCGGATCTCGGTTTTGGGCCAGACGCTACCCCGCAACAACCTAGTTAAGAAGCCATAAAATAGATCGCGGATTATATGAACGAACACGTCGTTGAAACCAAGTCTTTATCAAAACGCTACGGCGATTTTGTTGCGTTAGATTCTTTGTCGATCCATGTGGACCGTGGTCAGATATTGGGGTTTATTGGCCCCAACGGAGCGGGCAAGACCACGACGATTAAAATCCTGGTGGGGCTATCGCGTCCAACTTCCGGGTCCGCATCCATCGCAGGCGTCGACTGCAGCGAGAACGCGTCCAAGATGAAACGTTTAGTCGGCTACATGCCCGATAAATTTGGATCTTATGACAACATGCGGGTTCACGAGTATCTCGACTTCTTCGGCGCGATTTTCGGAATGAATCGACGCGACCGACGCAAACGTATCGGTGAAGTCATGGAGCTCACCGAAACGACCTACATGCAAGATAAATTTGTGGAATCATTGAGTCACGGCATGCAGCAACGAGTTGGAATTGCCAGGACTCTCCTGCATAACCCTGAAGTCTTGATTTTAGATGAGCCGGCCAACGGCCTCGACCCAAAAGCGCGTATTGACATGCGACAATTGCTTCTTCGGCTCGCTGGAGAGGGCAAAACGCTAATTGTGACGAGCCACATTTTGCCGGAACTCGCTCGCATTTGTGATACCGTTGCAATCGTTAGTGGCGGAAAGATGAGAGCCTTTGGTCCGCTGGACGAAGTCATGCGAAATCTTTGCCCATTGCGTAGTTACGAAATCCAACTTGCAAACCCGGACCAATTGGATCGGGCTGCCGAGATCCTTGGCAAAACCCTTAAAGAATCCGAGCCGATTTCCGTTAGTCGAACGGAGCGCGTTTTGAGATTTCCAACCGTGCGTTCGGAGAGCGAACTTTCGCAGTTGCTTCATGTCTTAGTCAAAGAAGACATATCGGTTTCGCAATTTCGAGAGGTTACGAGCGATCTCGAAGATGCCTTCCTTTCTCTTTCGGGAGGAAATACGGCGATCTCGGGCCCTTCCGAACAGGTCAATGCAGTCGCTGGCTTGGCCACGACTTAGATTGTGATTTCGTTTCCGTTTCATCTCTCTTTTCCGTGTCAGCGATCCTGTGAAGTCCATTTTGATCTTCGAAAATCCGATCCTTCGACGCGAGCTATTCTCGCGTTTGAGAAGCCCCAAGACTTTTTTGGCGATCCTATCGGTTGCGGTGCTTTCCTCGCTCTTGGTATTGTTGCGATGGCCAACCGATTCCACGATCGACCTCGTCAGCCAGGGAGCCATACAAGTTTTTCGGCCAGTTGCCTTTGCGCTGGCTGTGGCTGTCATGATGCTTATTCCCGCGTTTCCTGCGGTCGCATTGGTGAGTGAGCGTCGAAAGGGGACGCTCGCTTTGTTGCTCAATTCCCCTACTACACCCTTCCAAATTTATCTTGGTAAGTTCTCCGGCAATGTCCTCTTGGCAGCCGTGATTTTTTCGGTCAGCCTTCCGGCGCTCGCGGCCTGTTTTGCGATGGGTGGTATTTCGGTAGTCGATCATATCGGTCCACTATTGCTCGTGCTTTTTGGGATGGCGATTCAATATACGGCAGTTGGGCTGTGGGTAAGTGTTCTTGTCAATTCAACCGACGAGAGTTTGCGATGGACATACGCTGCGGTATTGGCCTTGGCCGTTTTCTCCGTTGGTCCAACGATCTTCGTTGGGAAGTTATCCGGCATCAAATCGCTTTTGGCTCATTGGATAACGGCAATTTCGCCTATCTCTGCATTGCAAGACATAACCGGGTCTCAAGCGCAGGCGAGCGAAATTGGGATCTCAACCAGCTGGCTGGATTTCTTGATTGCCAGTGTGGTCATTACCATATTGCTCGCTGTCGTTACCTTGCGCAAGTTGGACCCAAGACTGCTCGATCGCGCACGCCCTACGGGACGCGTAAAGGGACGAACCAAGCCGACTAAACCACAGAGTTGGCTTCGACGAATTTCGTATCTAGTTGATCCTAACCAAACCAAAGGCAATATTCCGTGGTGGCTTAATCCCGTCATGGTCAAGGAGTTTCGAACTCGGAAATTTGGACGATTGCATTGGCTGATCCGATTGGTGGCCGTCAGCGGAATTGTTTCTTTGCTTCTTACAGTGGTTGCAGCTACCGGCTCAGTGAGCTGGGGAGTCGAGCGCATCGCGCCGACGATGGTGTTGTTGCAAGTTGCGTTGTTGCTATTCCTCGGGCCATGCCTAGGTGCGAATCTTATCGCATCCGAGGTGGAAAGCGGTGGATGGGAATTGTTGCGAGCGTCACCCGTATCACCCATTCGAATCTTGATCGGAAAGCTCATGAGCACGATCTGGACGTTGTTGTTGATGTTGCTTGCAACGCTTCCGGGTTATTTGGTGATGGGATACATTCAACCGGCGATGAGCGGACAGGTGGGAAATGTCTTAATCTCGCTCGTGGTTGCCATTCTGATGGTCACCACGATGAGCGCTTGTATCAGTGCCTTTTGTAAAACCACAGCTGTTGCCACCGCAACCAGTTACGCGGTTTTGCTGACGCTCTTCGCTGGAACTTTGTTGATTTGGGTTGCCCGTGATAAGCCGTTTGGACCACTTCTTGTGGAACGAGCACTGCTCTTGAATCCCGCGGCTGGGGCTTTGGCCGAGATGAAGACCCCTGGGTTCGAGCAATATCGCTTGACTCCCGAAAGCTGGTACCTCGGACTTGGAATCTCTTTCGTTTGCTTGACGATTTTGACTCTGAGAATTTGGCGAATGACGCGACCGAACTAAACCTATTTGATTCATTCCTACGGTGTCCCATGTTGCCAAGAGCACGCTTCCTTTCATCGCTACTTCTGCTGACGACAAGCTCGTTGGCCTTCGGTTGGCAACAGACTCAACCGTTACAACATCTTTTCGAAATGGACCCAGCGTTGGGTGACATCTGGGCAACTCAGCAGCCTACGCGTACGATTCGAATTGACGTCGAGCGATTGAAGTCTCCGTCTGTTAAAGAGAGACTGGAAGTCGCACAGAAGATCTGCCTTGAGCATGCCAATCCAACTTTCCAGCAGCAAGAACGAACGATGGAGTTGCTTCTGGGCAAATTGAAGGAAGGCGAAGCGAATTTGCAGGTAAGGCGAGCTATGTTTTCGGCTGCCCTCGTCGTTGGGGATGCGACGCACGCGGAATCGCTTTGGTCGCTCGCCAAGTCCGATTCCGAAATTCTCTCAGCCGTTGAGCGGCGACTCGTTCAATGGAAAAGCCCGCTTGCGCTCAAGGATTGGCGGGAACGACTAGCAGATCCAAACGCCAAGCCAACCGAAATGGCGACCGCGTTGCAGGGACTTGCGATCGTTGGAAATAGCGACGATCGTGCACCTCTCGTAGAATCAATTCGAGCAAGCTATACGACTGCAGCCAACAAGTACCTTGCGGCAGTTGCGATAGGGGCTCTTGTAAATGAAGGGCTAAATGAGTTCGTCCAGCAAGTCATGGACTCCGATCTGGAGCAGCGACATTTACTTGCTGCCCATATGCTTAAGCGACATTCTGGAGCGATCACGGAGACGCAGCTCAGGCGCATTCTTACCGATGGACCCGTGAGTGCCAAGCTAGTTGCCTACCGCACGGTCTCGGAAAGCATGCCTAAGGTGGCTCGCGAGCTAGCGAAACAAATGACGGCACAACCAGATGATGGGTTGCGGATCATGGCGCTTCGTGTTTTGCATAAAGAATCCGATGAGGATAGCCTACGAATCCAAGGAGCACTTTTGATCGACCGGCATCCCGAGGTCCGAAATCTTGCTGGGAAAAATGTTTTGGAAAAAGCCGCCCAGGGACAGAGAGCAGTCGTCGACGAATTGGTGCTGGCAAATTTGAATTCGGAAGATTGGACGGGAATCGAAATGGCGATCGTTTTAGCAGTTCGACTTCAGGAACGAAGTCATTGCAAAGCTTTTCTTCGATTGTTGGATCATCGTCGGCCGGAAGTGTACATGCTAGCAGGTTGGGCGCTGATGGAATTGGGCAGCGAAACGGAAATCCTGGCGGGCATGCTCGCACATGCAGAGAAACTGACTGGCGAATTAGGTTCGAAACTATATGTTCCAACCGATTTGACGCCAACGGACCAGGTACGGTTAAGCTTCCTACACGAAGGATTTGGTAGAAATCAGTACCAACCCGCCAACGGTATGCTCTTGAAGTTTATCGCAAAAAAGGGTCACTACTTTGGGATCGTTAGTCGAGCGTCTGCGATTTGGGCTCTAGGGAAACTCAACAAAGGAAAAGACAATCAAGCTCTGCGTTCCAGTCTGTACGAACGCATGAGTGATTTTGAGCTAAATTGGCCGGAAGATCATTTAGTTCGATTTTCTTGCAATCTGGCTCTTGGTGAAATGGCCCAGTCCGAAAGCCGAGCCACGATCGAGCGATATGGCGAAGAATTGCCGAGCCCAATTGCTCATGCGGCCGCTTGGGCTCTTTCTCAGATAGACAAGGCTTCGGGCTCCAAGCCCGCAGAATGAGTTAAGCGATCGACATGGGGGAGGTCACTCTTGCCGAGAGTGACATTGCATTGCATTGCATTGCATTGCCAGTGCAGTGTCGTGGCAGTGTCGCTCCGTGGCACTGAATTGCCGAGCCGCAAAGCGACGTCAGCTACTGCTTACTTGATAAACGTCCAGTGCTTGTAGAATATTGCCTTGAGCGGTGCCATGAGCAGGCGAATACTCGTCAAAATGCTGCTCAGGAGCGCTGGCCATGGCGAAGGTCTGAGTATATCGACGAAAAGACAATAGCGCATCGCGTCGGATTCGTTGCACGATTGATGTTGCAGAGTGTCGTCGAAAATGAACAGTTTGCTTTCCTGCCAATAATGTGTTTGATTGCCGACTCGAATGAACACATTCTTGCTGTCGATGTCGTTAATGTTGTATAGGACCCTCAGCGTCACTCTCAATGGTCCGAAATGTTCTCCGGTGGATTGCTTCTTGTTGAAAATCGAGACACCGATTGTGCGTATGTACTTGAATGGCTGATGGTACTCGGGCATATCTACCGAAGCCAGGATGTTTTTGCCGTACCATTTAAAAAAGATCATGCCTCGTTTCTTCTCTTGCATCTTGGACTCCAGAAGCCCAACCAAATTTCTTTCAGCGGCGGCATCGATCAGTGTTTGGATCTCAGCTTGGTAGCCTTTCGGTAGGTCCTGCAAACGATAGATGCCTCTGTTCCAAAAGGGCAGGCAAAACAAATCGAGCAGCAGGTTGAATGGTGAGAGCAGCCAAGTAAAAACGCCATTGCCAGCAAAGTATCGATCGAGGGTGCGGATCGTTCGCTGGCTATTGCGACTAACGTCGATCAATCCCAAAAGAAAGTAGGTCGCGAATACCCAGGGGATAAAATACAGGGCCAGGGCCAAAGGGACGACACGTTTCAGCGTTTTCTTGAGAATTCGAACGATTTGTTGATTGCGATCGGATTTCGTTGAGCTGACAACAGCGGGAGGAGAAAGTGTTAGCATAGTAGTTGCGAAAGCGGGAATGACTGTGCGAAGTGGACTGGTGTCGACGCTTGTATCAAGCAATAGCAAAAAGCAAACTTCGGTGTCAACAAGAAAATTCTCGCAGCACAATCTCTAGGGAACCATTAAGTCAATGGTCATTGGCTCGTGTGGCACGCCCTGAGGTACGAAGGGCGTGGGAATCGCTGGTAAACATTTGTGCCAATCTCGTCTCGACCTACCCTACTTTACGTAACGCCGGTTGTGGTACAGTTTCAAGCCTGCCAAGGCATGGTAGATACCTCCGCATTCTAAATCTATCTTCTCACTTGCCTTGAGCATTGCACATAAACGAGTTGCTGCTCGCTCCATCCATGCTTGACTGAGCTCGGATTCATCCAAGGTATACGCAAGGAACTCTAACGTGTGCCCCGTGGCGCTAATGCAGGAGCTCAGGTCGCTGCTGTTTCCTGCTCGTGACGTGTAATTGGTCGAAAAAGATCCGTCAGAATTTTGAAATCTTCGAGCACTATCGACAGCGGCCTCGACGACTTTCTTGGCCATCGCCCAGCCTTCGTCGAAGAGCCCCCTGTGTCGCTTTCGATAGCGGACCGCGTGAGCGAGACCCATCAATCGATGCATCCCGCCGCAGGCGCTTACGCTTAGGTCTTGCTGAGCTTCAAAGCGAACGAGTGGCTCAAGGGTCCAAGTATTTCCGTCGCTTGCTTGCCAAGATACTTCGTTGGGGAAAAAATTAGTGAGAGCGATGAGCGTCCATGAGTACTCTTTGAACGGATTCTTAGGAACATCCCATTGTGCCTGACGAGCCCAATCCTCTAGCGTTAGTGTTTGATCGCCGATCACCACGTTGCGATCGAGAGTGAGTGGTATTTGAGAAAAGTAGCCGAGCCACTGGTCCGAATGTCCTTGACCGATGTAACTGCCAGCCTCAACCCTAGCTACAACTCCCAACCTTTTGGAAATAGGCAGGACAGGTCCCGAGGAGATTTCCCATCCGTTCATTGTTCCACCCGAAAGTAGAAAGTCTATTGCAGGAACGGTTTTACCCTCCAAGTTCAACGGAAGTTGATCACCATATGCGACCGCTCCATGGATTACTTGCCAAGCGCAATTTCGCTCGACCGAAAGGGAGCGCTTTTCAAGATTGCTCTGGAGTGTTGCAAGGATCGTCTCATTCAAGGGCGTGGACGCGAGCGAGCGGGACGAATCTACCGCTCGATCAAGACTCACCGATAGCGGCTCGTGCAGCTGGGCGTTATTCGTGCAGCTGCAACATGCAACGCTTGCAAACAAGGCAGTGAGCCGAAAAGCATTCGTGCAGACCGGGAACCAGCGATTTAGAATGGATGGAATCATTTGACTATTGTCGGCGATCTTCGGCTTGAGCGACGGCTAAGGTCGATTCGAAAAGTTCCGACGAGATCTTGAACTGAGGTGTTTCGGACCGAAAGCGTTTGCAATGCTCTGTGATGAGTCGGTACAAGAATCGGAAAAGATTGCGAGGAGTATGTAGCGATTGAAGGGCTGAAATGAAACGCGATTCCGTAAGCACGGATTCAAACAATTCTTTTGGGCTTGGCCGTGCACCAGCATTGGCACACGCACGCATGCGGGCGGCGAGCAAATCGTATAGCGCTTCGCCGGTCCAATCAAACGATTGAACGACGTTCTGTTTATCGAGTCTGGCTCTTTCATGGAATTCTCGCGACTCGCGATCGACGAAGTACTGAAGTTCGCTTGGGAGGAGCAACTTGATTCCGAAGTCATCGTGTTTGAGCAGTTTGTTGTCGAGCAATGGCCAGACCAATTGCTTCATTCGTTCCGCTTGACCGTTTACGAGATCGGGTTCGTCGACACGATCGACGATGACGATCATGCCAGGGAATCCCAAGGATCGGAGTAGCAATTGCATTTTTTCAAGCAGCGCGTATCGGTCGTCTGAACGCTGCGAATGCGGTAGAGGTTGTTCATCCAGTTCTTTATCCGAGAATTGCATCAACAGCTGTCGCAGTTGTCCCGGATCTCGTTGAATGACTCGCAGATTTCTGCAAACGCGCATGGCAATCATTTGGTGTCGGAGCCATCGATAGCCATACATTCCCCAGGCCGCGACAAGCGTTACCGGGAATAGCCAAAGCAAAGTTTTGGCCGAAATCGTTTCCGTGCTGTAAAAAAAATAGCTTAGCCACAAGGCCACGATGCTCAACACGATTCCGATCGAAAGTGGCTGCCAAGTGGATGGTGAATAGAACCGCAGTCGTTTTCGGATGGCAGAAAAACGATCGTGTAACGTGCCCGATTTGGATCGATCGTAAGCTGCCGTTAGTAGCAGCAGATCGCGGCGTTGTCCACGATCCAACCGATCGATCGCATCCTGGCGAATGTTGGTCGACGGTGCGTTTTTGGTAGCCGAGGTCTGCAAGACACGATCGACCAATTGAGTAACGCTTTGGCTGAGGATGGCATCCATGTGGTCCCAAAGCCGAAGAGACTGAAGCACTCGGTCTGGGTTAGATTGCTGCCGACGAGGCAAGTGTTCTTGCAGTGGCCCGAGATAGCTATTAAAGTCGTCAAACTCGATGAGAAAGACGCGGCTTTCGGGGAATTGCTGATTGTGCTCGGTGACATGTCGAACGAGTTGCAATCGAATGGCTGTTTTACCCGATCCTTTTGGTCCGAAAACAACGGCGGTTGCAGGTTGTTTTGCATCCCCGACGACTTTACTCCAAGACGGGTGGAAAGTGCCGGCTATGCAGAATTCTCGAAATACGGAGTCCGTTTGAGCGTCCTCGTCCGCGAAAGGGTTGCGAGTCAGTTGGTGATGGGCAAGGAATTCTTGTTCGGTCATGATCCCAATAGCATTGTCGAATAACTGCGAAAAACAAGGAGGGTTTTTTGACGCAATTGGAAATCACTGCTTTCTTCGGGAAATCAAACCATTTGAGTACAATAAAGGATCTCCTAACGCTTTTAAGATACGTTCGGTAGGCTTTCCCGAACACGACACGCACCGAGTACGCGATTATGGCACAAAACTTTCAAAAACAACGTTTTCGCTTGTCGAGCGTAGGTGCTCCGTCGGGTTCTCTTTTTTATATTCTGTTGGGAACATTGCTATGTTTTGGACCAACCCATGCAATCGGCCAATCCACCGAAAATGAACCAATAAAAGTTCCGACCAAGAAGGATCCCAAACGCGCCAATCTCCCCATTCAAGTTGCAAGGATTGATGCTTCAATGGCCTCGTCTTGGTCGGAGAACAAGATTAAGCCCGCACCCGTCGAGGATGAGTTGAAGTGGTGTCGGCGGGTATTTCTCGATGTGATTGGACGGATTCCAAGCTACGACGAGTTTGCTGAGTTCTCCAAAGACAAGTCACCCTACAAGAAACTTACCCTGGTCAATCGATTGATCAACGAGGATCGCTACACGGAGGAATATGCAAACCATTGGTCATCGGTTTGGACGAATATCCTAATCGGTCGCAATGGCGGCATGGAGAATCGAAGCTTGACCAATCGCGCAGGTATGCAGAAATATCTTCGAGACTGTTTTGCATTCAATAAGCCCTACAACGAGATGGTGATGGAGCTCGTCACTGCGACAGGCTCGACCAAGCCAGGCACGGAAGGCTATAATGGAGCGACGAATTTCCTGGCGATGAAGGTCAATGACGAGAATGGAACTCAGGCTACCGCGGCGGTTTCTCGCATTTTTCTCGGACTGCAAGTGCAATGCACTCAGTGTCACAATCATCCATTCAACCAATGGAAGCAGCAAAAGTTTTGGGAGTTCAATGCGTTCTTTCGGCAGTCGCGGGCACTTCGGAGGTACGTTGCGGGTTCGACCAACCGCGACGTGGACCATGTTGAAATCGTTAACGAAGATTTTGCCGGAGAAGGTCGGCGTCCGGAGAAAGCTGAAATCTATTATCAATTGCGAAATGGAAAGTCCATGGTCGCTTATCCCGCATTTGTGGATGGAACCGAGATTGGAAAAAGTGGATACGTTAGTCAAGTGAACAGACGTGATGAGTTGGGCAAGCTGATGATGGAAAGTCCGTTTTTGGACAAGTCCATAGTCAATCGCATGTGGGCGCACTTCCTTGGTTATGGGTTCACCAAACCGATCGATGATCTTGGTCCACACAATCCGACTGCGCAGCCAGAACTCTTTGATGAGTTGTCGGCAGATTTCCGAACGGCAAGCTATGACCTCAAGCAATTGATTGTTTGGATCACAATGTCTCAGCCATATCAGCTCTCTTCGAAAATTACCAAGGACAATCAGTCGGATGATCCAGCCCTTGGCGAAGCCCCCAAGTTCTCTCATTTTTACACGCGTCAAATGACTGCCGAGCAATTGTTTCAGTCGCTTGCCATTGCAACTCAAGCGAACAGGAAGGGAAACCTGGAAGAACAACAGAAGAAACGCGAGGATTGGATGCGGCAATTTGTGGTCGCGTTTGGGACAGACGAAGGGGATGAGGCGACATCATTTAACGGTTCGATTCCTCAGACGCTAATGATGTTCAATGGCGATCTGATCCGAGTCGCAATTTCCACAGAGGCAGGAAGTTGGTTGCATGCCATGGTACAAAATAAAAGTACGAACGCAGAAAAGATTCAGTACCTCTATATGGCAGGCCTTGGCCGCCGAGCCAGACCAGAGGAGATCAACGTCGCACAGCAACTCTTGATCGCTAGAAAAAATGATGTTGGCGGAATGCTGCAAGACCTGTGGTGGGCGATTTTGAATAGCAATGAGTTTATTTTCAATCATTGAGAACCGTAGTTACAAGGGAAAAGAATATGTGGTCTCGATTTGCACCTCCAGTAGGAATGGACCGTCGACACTTTCTCAGCCACATGGCGGGCGCGAGCGCATTGCTAGGGTCGTCGCTGTCGTTAGGACATTCGCTGCGAGTCCATGCCGATACGCTTAAGAAAAATCATAAATCTTGTATCCTTTTATGGATGGGTGGAGGCCCGTCCAGCATGGACATTTGGGACTTGAAACCTGGCACCGACAATGGCGGCCCATTTAAGGCGATTTCGACCAGCGGTGATGTTCAGATTTGTGAGCACATGCCACTTATGTCAAAGCAAATGCACCACATGAGCATTGTTCGCTCGATGAGCACGCGCGAGGCGGATCACAATCGCGGTCGCTACTACATGCACACCGGCTATGTGCCTGATGCAAACGTCGAGTATCCAAGTTATGGTGCTGTGTTGGCTCACGAATTGGCCTCGCAACGCCCTGAATTGAGCATTCCACCGTTTGTTACGATTGGAGGACTGAGCGAGGGGCCAGGCTTTTTGGGTATGGCTTGGGCGCCTCTACCCGTTTCAAGCACGGGTCGCATTCGAGATTTGGAGATGAAGCTTGAAAGCGATCGGCTTACTCAACGCCGCATCGCTCTCGAGTTAATCGAGAATTCCTTTATCTCGCAGAATCGAGGAAGTGTTCTTGAGGACCACCGGAAGGTACAAGGGAAAACGTTTGATTTGATGACAAGTGCACAAATGAAGGCCTTCGATGTCGATAAAGAACCGGAAGACGCCAAAGTACGCTACGGAAAAAACGGCTTTGGTCAAGGCTGTCTTCTCGCACGACGCCTGGTAGAGGCCGGCGTGCCATTTGCTGAGGTAGATTTAGGGGGATGGGACAATCACCAAGGGATTTTCCGAACCTTAGAAAACGATCGATTACCTGTTCTGGACAAAGCGATGAGCGCCTTGGTAGAAGATCTATCGCAACGCGGACTGCTCAAAGACACATGTATTGTTTGGATGGGTGAATTTGCTAGGACCCCGAGAATCAATGCAGAAGCAGGACGCGATCACTGGGCAAAGGCTTGGAGCGTGGTCGTCGGTGGTGGTGGCTTTACCGGGGGCAAAGCTGTCGGTGCAACCAACGAGGATGGAGCCGAGGTGGTCGGCGAGTCTTATTCCTCGGAGGATTTAATGGCCTCGGTTTGTCACGCTTTGGGTATTTCTTTGGAAACTACCTTCACCAGTCGCAGTGGTCGGCCGATGAAAATAGCTAACAGCGGAAAAGTTATTAAAGGACTTTTTGGATAATCGTATTGAGCACAGAGCCTCTGAACTCCTCCAATGTAGATTCGACCCTGGATGCATCCGCGTTGATCACCGATCATCAAGCAGGTGTTTGGAGATACCTGCGCGCTATCGGTTGTGACCAATCCCTGGCGGACGATTTGACACAAGAAACATTTTTCGCCGTTTTGCGACGGCCGTTCGTTCAAGTTAGTAGCAACGCCACCTCCAGTTATTTACGTCGTGTTGCCTACCATTTACTGGTTTCCTACCGACGTCGACAAAAGAAGATGATTGTCACTAGCGATCTAGAGCAATTGGACGCTCAATGGTTAAGATGGGCTGGGCCAGACTCAGACGGGACCGATTTAATAGATCGACTCTCAGAATGTTTCGGTCGATTGACAGCCAGAGCTCAATTGTCGTTGAAGTTAAGGTTTACAGAAGATGCGACTCGGGAGAGTATCGCGAATGAGTTAGGTATCACGGAGCATGGTGCAAAAAACTTAATGCAACGTGCCAAGGCACAACTAAAACAATGTTTGGAAGAGAAGTCAAACCGTGAATGAGCTGCCAAAAGACGAACCAGATAGCGCTGCTAGCAAGCTTGGAAATGCATCGGACGAGCACGGCGAAGGGCATGGCACTAGCGAGTTGATGTTGTCGATGTTGCTCCGTGATTTCCTTAGCGAAAATCGCCCACCTGATTTTAGGCCAAGGATTCTATCGAAGCTGAAAAATGTCGTGCCCGGCAATGCGCCATCGGCACTCACAAATGCAGAATTCGATCAGGCCGTTCAAGTTGCATCGCGTGAGATCAACGATGGATATGGAGTTGTCATTCCGCCACCTGTAGCCACTGTTCCAGCAGATGATCGAGAACTAGCGCTTTGGATTCGCCGCAACCTGATCTTAACGGCAGCACTAGCGGCAGCTGTGATGGGAGCGATTTTCCTTCCGAATGTCTTGAGGTCATGGAATGGAACTCCGACTGGGCCCAGCATTGCGAAAGACGCAATCCAACCAAACTCCAATTCGAACATCTCCCTGGATCCGTCCGACAGGAACAACAAGGAGCCTGACACGAGCCTCCCGCTCGCCACTTCATCCGATGATGCGGAAAAAGAATCCATTGCGCAAAATTCGGTAAAACCCAAGAGCCAAACCTTGCCGTCGTCCACCTCGCAGGTTTCGCAAACAAGCGTTGCTTCGAATGCCATGAAGGATGGCGAGATTGTTAGTGTTATCGACAATCAGTTGAGCTTCCTTTGGAAGCGAGTTGGGATGACTGTAGCCTCCGAAGTTCAAACAGAGGTGTGGCTCGATCGCGTTGCTGTCGCAGTACTTGGTCGACAAGCAACCTCAGCGGAGAAGGAGGCTTTCCGTTCGAACAAGAGCGAAAGTAAAATTGCAAACTACGTTGACGGCCTGCTGTCGAGCGGTGAATTTTCACGTTATTGGTCGAGCCGATTGGCAGAGCACTATCTAGGAAAACGACTTCGGTCGACCCGCGATCAATCGGAGATGGAGCTTGCATTCGTCGCGTGGCTCGAAGAAGAGGGTTTGCAAAAAGCCTTTGTGGGTAATTTGGAACGCCAGATAATCGCAGGGCCTGAAAATCGTTCCTATGGCACTGTCGTCCGAACGGATGCCGCGGCCTATTGGATCGCTGAGACCATGGAACGCGCTGCTACCGTGCAACGCGAATCGATGGAGTCGGTTTCGCTCCTCAAGAAACGCGAACCTAGAGAGGAGTCGTTGATTGGAGTTTCTCGACAACTGATGAGGCTTAGCGGCAACCCGTCTTTGGTCTGTTCCCAGTGTCATATAGATGAAACTGCCAGTTCGGATTTGCGTGGATATATTGCAATGTCCAAGGTAAAGGGCTCGGTCGGTTCGAACGCGTTTTGGAGGGTCCCTGCCAGCCTTTCAGGTTTGACCCTTAGTTATCAGGATTCGAAACGTTCTTTGCGGCAGGAGGTAGCCAAGGATTATTTTTATGAGGACTCCGATGGCAGAATGAAGCTCGCCAACTCTGGTCCACCATCCCTGATGAAAGCAACGGGTGAAAATAACTCGTTGGCGGAGTGGTTTGGTGTATCGAGCGAACCCCGTCGAGCTATAGTCGACATGATTTGGGATACGGTATTTGAGCAGCCTTTGGTACCGGCGATTGGTCTTTCGGAAGGTGAGGGGTTAAGTGAGCGAGTCGATCTTCGAGACCTGCTTGCGAGCCAAATGCAAGCCCGCAAAGCAGACCTAGGAACGCTAGTCCGTTGGGTGGTGTTGTCCAAAGCACTATGGTTGGAAGGGCCAAAGACAGATGCTCCTTGGTATCTCAAATCGACCGAGTCGCAGATCGCGGCATCGCAAAAGCAGATGCGGATATTTGCTAGCTACCCACGGATAGACTCGGCAAATGTGGAATCCGGGAAACTGCCAACTGGAAAAGTATTGTCATGGATAGAACAAAAACGCTCATTCCAAAAGTCGGACGCAGCTTTGGCGCAAGGTGCAAACGCGACAGGACAGAGTAGGAACTCAAAGCAACTCAAGCTCGATTACAGCGAAGATCAGATTCGATACTTGATTTCCGTCGACGAACCGTACAGTCAAGTCAAAGCAGTGGCGGATCGGTGGGCAAACAGTTCCATGTCATGGCCAATGCTTCTGGAGCATGCTTACTTGGCAACGGATGCGAGATTCCCGACGCGAGCGGAACGCGACGAGGCGGACAAACTGCTAGACGCGACTGGCAAGAATCGTATGCGGACGCTGGTCATGTTGGTAAACGCCAGGCTTGGCAGTTGGTAGAACCAGTGTAGAACAATTGATCCCGTATTACGATCGATCATTTTGAAGGGTGCAGTCGGGCTGGTAACGGTGCGATGTGGGTAGAGTTGGTCTGGCGATTCAAGAAGTACTTCGGCAGAAGCGGGGCTGCAGGCTCGCCGCAAAGCCTGAAAGAATCCGCAGCGAAAAACAATCGTAAATTTGCAAGAGGCCAGCGGTCCTCAGCTGCCTGCTTCGTTATTGGTTAGGCGAGCGGGTGCACGACCAAGCCTGATACAAGCTTGGGATAAAAATAGGTGCTCTTGGCGGGCATTCGTTCTTGATGTAGTGACACTGCCCGAATGTGCTCGATTGTTGCCGGCATTACCATCGCCGCCAGTGGATAATCGAGCTTGCCCTCGAGTTTGCCGTTGAGTCCATCAATGACTTCTTGAACCAAGTGCACATAGGTGGGCTTGGGCATCTCTTTTAGTCCGAGGAGATCTTCAAATACCAATCGATGCAATATAGCCACGCCGAGCCCTTGCCATTCGACGGAGTGTTCCGATGCAATCGCCGCCATGCGGTCAGCTGCTTCTTGCCTTGCGGAGATACGAGTCCATTGGTTGGATGCCTTGGAATAGATAGCCATGATGAGTTGTTCGTCCAAACGATCCATCTCGGCCCAAACGGAGCCGGCACTCTCAGGGCCAGTACCCACGATCTCGCAGTCGAAGCAATGGGACAGTTTTTCATCCAACTGATCGGTGGTCATCTGAGGCACTCCACTCAGGAGTCGATGTGTTGGAAGAACTACTAGCCCGGGGTCGCTCATGCTGACCAGCATAGTCAATACGTAGTTGGCCGGATGTGAATCGGGCAACGTCGATTGCGAGTTCAATTCATCGCGATAGTTACAAGCTGTTTCGTAACGATGGTGCCCGTCGGCGACGAACATGTCTTTGTCGCTGATCAATGCCATGACCTGCTGAATTGTTTTGACATCGCTGACCGGCCACATTCGATGAACCACGCCTAAATGATCGGTTGCCTCGATTCCATGAACGCCCGCAATCTTCTTTTCTAATAGGTCTTGAATTTCGTTCTCCGGGTCAGGATAGAGACCGAAGATTTGTGACAAATTTGCTTGCGTCGCTCGAGTCAATCGCAATCGGTCGTCTTTAGCCTTAGCGTGTGTTTGCTCGTGCGGGTAGATGTTCCCCTCGCCGAACCGTTGGAGGCGAACTCTGGCCATAAACCCCCGGCGGTTTAGTTTCTTTCCGGCCATTTCGAACTCTTGATGGTAGACGTAAATTGCAGGATCGGGTTCGGTCTGCAATATGCCTTCGCTGCGCCAGGATCTGTATATTCGGGCCGCTCTTTGGTAGATCGCGTTTTCGTCTAAGTCCTGTTCTTCACGTCGGTTTAGCTCCAAACGCAAAAAATTGAACGGAGATAGGCCGTAGAGATGGTCTTGAAGTTGGGAATCAACGACATCGTACGGGGGCGCGATGCAGGTTGAGAGTGAACCGACTTGGGCTAAATTGTAACGGAGGCCTCGAAAAGCCTGGATTTCTGGCATGATGATGTTCGGATATGGACAAAAAAAGCCCGGTAAGAACCGGGCTGGCGTTGTTAGTAAGCTACCCCGCTAGGGCTCGAACCTAGAATAAGGGAACCAAAATCCCTTGTGTTACCATTACACCACGGAGCAATCATTTTCATCATTTTTCTATCAAATTGGACTAATCGCCCAATCAGATAACCGAAGTGTATACGCTCGCACCAAGCTTGACAACAGTAGTTATTCCCGTTGTTTTGGCTTGGTTTACAAGCATTTAACCAGACTCCAGTCGCACCCGGCAGGTGCGACCTACGGTAGGTCACTCTTGCCGAGAGTGACTTCTGCGCTGTCGGACATCTATCGCTTTTCCGATGGGTTCAACTCGATGTCGAGCCAAACAAGATGATGGTCCGATGCGTCACCTAGCTTTGCATCAAGACCTTTGAGCTGGTCGGCAGTGGGCCAAAAAACTCCCCCGTTAACTACCTTGCAATTGGAGGAGGGCAGCACAAAGTCAACCCTCAAATTGCCAGGCTCATTGTCATTGAAATCGCCGGTGTCGTTGGCTGCGTTCCCTCTATGCTTTTGGTTGGCTTTGCCTTGCAACTTCGAAGCTTCGATTGCACCCTCACTCGTCGGAACGACATTGGATGCTACTCTTGCGGAATTCAGTAAATCGATGATGCCCTGGGAAATTCCGCTTCCATCAATTGGATCTGAGTTCAAATCCCCCATAACGACGAAACGAGAGTCGGCCGAAAGTGGCCCAGTTTTCCCTTGATCATCCACCAAGTAGCTACCGTCCGCGGTGCCAGAAACATAGTCTCGGATCAGTCGGATCTCGTCATGGTTCCTGCAGCCATTGCGATCTTCGGGCCCGTCAAAGACAGGCGGTGTCGGGTGCGAGGCAATCACGTGAAGCGTCATTCCACCGATCACTATCGGTACATCCCAATGCGATTTGGAACTCAAACGCAGCTTTCCCCAGACCTCATCGGAATGAAAGAATCTTTCGTCTCCAGTACTCTTGTCGGTCAGTTTCGGGCGTTTCGCATTTGGCATCTGACTCCACCGAAACATCTGAAAACTCCGAGCCTCTTTCTCGGAGATTGGAAATCGGCTGTACACCGCCATTCCATACTGTCCAGGAAATGCTCCATACCCCCAACCGTCGTCGCTGTCGGTTGTCCGGCCATTTGCGTTAAGATCCATTCCCGAGTTGACGCCAGTGTTGACTGGGGCCGTGAACAAGTGAACCATTGAACTTGCATGCGATTTCAATTCACCCGATTGCGACTGCAAAAAATATTGATCCCGGAGCAGCTTGGCCGCTTCACCGTCGGAATAATCAACTTCGTTGGCAAGCAAGATATCAGGATCAACCAATTGAACGATCGTGGCAATCCTCTTTGCCTGTGCGTCACCGGCTTTTAATTCACGAACCAACTGTCCATTTTCCTTTCGGTTCAGCGCGACATTAAATGTCGCAACGCGAACACAACCCTTGGCGATTGGCGGAGGGGCGATTCCTGACTCCTGAGTAGCACTATTGCTCACGTGCAATAGGGCATTGCACAAGAAACCAAAGCTACATATCCAGTACTTTGTTTCGCTAGCGAAGCATTGAAGTGATTTCATAGATACGTTTCGTTGTTAAGGTTAAGCGGCCCGCACATCGCATTACGCAATTGTAACTTGCATGAAGTCCGGCGCCGCATACTATGATCAAAAGTTACTGGAGTGTTAATTCGAATACGGGCCTAATTGGCTCGCTAACATCTTTTTGGAGGAACGACATGTTTCGCAAGACGTTCATTGGAGCGGGTTTGTTGGTGGGTTCATTGTCATTCATTGGAACCGCTTCGGCACAAGGAAATTGTTATGGCAACTATGGATACCAACAAGCGTATCGAGTTCCAGTTTACCGAGCGCCTATTTATGTGACACCCGCTTATCGGCCCGTTCAAGTCTACAGGCCACCGGTGTACGGATATTCACCAGTCTCCCGTGGCGTCAATGTAAACATCGGCGTTGGCGGTGGTTATCCAAGAGGCATTGGATATGGTTCTGGGTACGGTTATGGATCCGGTTTTGGATACGGGCCTGGGATCAGCGTTGGACGATTTAGATTCTAGTGCTTACCATAAAAAAACGAAACACGAAACAATGTAGAATCAAAGGGGTCGGCCTCTTTGATGCTCGGTTTGAGTGATTTGCTTTCCCCGTTCACATCCGTAAAGTGCGGGCAACGACCATCTGGCGAAGCTCGCTGCTAATACAATTGCCGCCATGAAAATGCCCCACGGAAACGACCGCTTGTTGCCACTTAAGACTGGCTTATCCGAAGAAACGCTTTTTGGCGGAGGGTCGTCTGGATTGGATGAAGTCATATTCAAAAAACTAGTACCGTTAATAATGGTCGTAGATGCAATGCGATGATCTCTCCCAATAGCTCTTGGTAGGTCTTCAATCGGCCAATCGCCTCACCATTGGCTAGTCCTTCTTGACGACCCTCTTGTCGAGCGTCAATTAGGTTAGACTCGTAACCTACGTGATTTCGCTTATCACCTTGCCTCGTAGTTGCGTCAATCTTTCATTTCTACCAAGATGTAGATACGTGAGCAGATCTTGGTCTAAACCTAATTGATGCAGTATGGTCGTGTGGATATCGCGAAAATGGTATGGGTTCTCCACGGCTCTCAATCCGATTGCGTCCGTCGCGCCGACGACGCGACCACCCTGTATCCCGCCTCCTGCCATCCACATGGTGAAACCGAGGTTGTGGTGATCTCGCCCCTTTCCTCCTTGAGCTTCGGGTGATCGTCCGAACTCGCCACCCCATAGCACAAGTGTTGACTCAAGAAGTCCCCTACGTTTCAAATCAGCGAGCAGTCCCGCGATCGGCTTGTCGGTCTCTTTTGCCATTCGAAGGTGATTCTCTTCGATGTTTCCGTGCGCGTCCCATTGCGTGTTGCCCGAGCCACCGCCCGACACAACGACCGAAAACCGAACTCCCTGTTCTACTAGCCTCCTTGCCAGCAGACAGCGTCTCCCGTAGTCATCGGTCGGTTCCACGCCAACACCATAGAGTTGTAACGTCTCCTCCGTCTCTTGGGATAGATCGAAAACACCGGGCGCTTCGGTCTGCATTTTAAAAGCCAGCTCGTACGATTCGAGTCTAGCCAAGAACTCGTCACTCCCCGATGAGATTGACAACTCGTTGAGTCGCCGAATCAAATCGACTGTCCTACGTCGCTGATTCATGCCCACGCCTGCGGGTAGATCTAGATTGAGAACAGGACGCTCGCCAGGTCGAAATACAGTCGGCTGATACGCGGCAGGAAGAAAACCGTTGCCGTACATGGGTTGCCCCGCTTCCAAAGCGCCCTCTGGGTCGGGCATGACAACGTACGCTGGCAGCGATTCACTTTCCGAGCCCAAACCAAAAATTGTCCAGGCTCCCATGCTTGGAAAACCCGGCATGATTCGGCCCGAAAACAGTTCGTATTGAGCAGCCGAGTGTACAACCATATCTCCATAGCAAGACCGTATCACGGCTATGTCATCGATCGACTCCGCAACGTTTGGGAAAAGATCCGAAACTTCTATTCCACTTTGGCCGAATCGTTTGAAAGTTCGCTTGGAACCGAGGAGCCGAGCGTCTTTCTTGACGAACTGGTATTTTGCTTCGCCAAATGCTTGCGGCCGTATTTGTCCATCCAAGTGATTGAGCAACGGCTTCGGATCAAAGGTCTCCAAATGACTTGGACCGCCCGCCATGAACAAAAAAATTACCGACTTGGCCTTGGCCTGAAGTTGTGGTGCCCTAGGCGATACGGCTGAACGCGATTCCGCTTGAACCTGTTCTTGTCCAAGCATCGAAGCCAGGGCTAGCGAACCAAATCCACACATCGATTCGGACAATAGTTTACGGCGATCAATAGCCCTTGATAGGTGCATGAGTGTCAACGTACATAAAGGAATGAATTCAGGTTGAACATGGCGAGCGCAAATTCGCGAGGCGAATTCTCCTTGAGAAACAAGGTCGCTATCCGACGTTCATCGCTACTAGCAGGTCTGCCCGTTACCCATTGAAAGGCTAAGCTGACCATGAGGTCGACTTCACCTCCGGTTTCTTTCAGTAGACGATCCGAAAAGGCTTCTGCCATTTGATTTGCAATGGGACCGTTCAGCAATTCAAGCGCTTGAGGTGCATGGGTGCTTTGCTCTCGTCGAGAACAGCTCGATTGCAATGCTGGCTGATCAAAAACCTCCATGAAGGGTAATCTGAGATTCCGCTTGGCCAGCAGATAAATCGAGCGGCGCATGCGCTCGCCTTGTGCGGCGGTTACCTGCCATTGTGAGATTTTGTACAGTTGTGCCACGAGCTCTTTGTCCACCGGCAGCATGATACTTGGACCGCCAATCGAAGAATTCATCTGATTGGAAATGGTTAGCATACTATCGCGAATCTCCTCAGCGCTCAGCCGCCTCGCAGTGAAATGCCATATCAGGGAATTATTGGGATCAATCGACTCACCTAGCCCCGTGCTAACGGGATGACTTGTTTGTCGATAAGAACTGCTTAGAACGATCAATCGGTGCAATGGCTTGAGCTGCCATTCGTGGCGAAGTAGGAACGCAGATAGAAAGTCGAGCAACTCGGGATGGCTTGGGCTTTGTCCGTTCCTGCCGAAGTCGTTGGGCGTTGCCACGAGTCCTCGTCCGAAATGATGTTGCCAGACTCGATTGGCAAAAACGCGTGGCGTCAATGGATTCAATGGATCAATAAGCCAACGTGCCAATACGGAACGCGGGTGCGTTCGATCCGCTTCACTTCGTTCCTTCTCAAAATCAAAAACTGCAGGCGGAGAAGCGGAAACAAGATCACCCGGCAATAACCATTCTCCGCGGCGAAGTACATGGATTGGCGTTGCTTTTTCGAAATCATTCTTAATGGTAGCGATCGAAGAAAGCGGCGGCGGAAGCGCCTTGTCTAACAACTCCAGTTTTGTCCGAGTCGCTTTTTGTTCGTCGTCCGACTGCAATTCGAGTTGGGTCTTTAATGTATCAATCTGCTTTTGAATTTCCGACGTTTCTTTCTCCCACTTCGCTCGCACCTCTTCGCTCACGGTCGGAATATCGACCTCTTGAGAAGCGGCAAAAAAAGCCTGAAGACGGTAGTAGTCAGCCTGCGAAATGGCATCAAATTTGTGATTATGGCAACGAGCACAACCGATCGTCAGACCAAGAATGGAAGAACCAACTATGTCGGTGCGTTCGGTTAGCACTTCGTTTCGACTCCCTGCAACCTCTTGGTTCCCTGCGTTGCGTCGGACAGCTCCCAATCGATGAAAGCCGGCTGCGACCAGAAGCTGCGGATCTCCATTGCTGAGCTCATCGCCGGCGATTTGCTCTCGAACGAACTCGTCGATAGGTTTTCCCTCATTGAAGGACTGAATGACATAATCGCGGAATCGCCAGGCCCCTGGAATGGTGCGATCGTATTCGAACCCTTCGGTCTCCGCGAATCGAACCACGTCCAGCCAATGCTGACCCCAGTGCTCGCCATACCGTGGACTGGATAGCAACTGATCAACCAGTCGATCATAGGCATCCGGAGAATCATCGTTGACGAACGCGTCGACCTGCTGCGGACTGGGAGGCAGGCCATGCAAATCAAAATTGACTCGGCGACATAGTTCCATCTTGTCGGCGGGCGACGCCGGCTGAATTCTTTTGCTTTCGAGTTTCGCAAGAACAAAGTTGTCCACGGCAGTTAGAGGCCATGCATTATTTTGAACCGTAGGAATCTCGTGATGGCGGATCGGCTGGAACGCCCAATACTCGCGGGCTTGCTGAAGATCGAAAGGCGGACTGGAAATGGTCGCCGCACCCTCGCGTGGATCCGGCGCCCCTTTCCTTATCCAATGCTCGATGTCAGCAATAACATCGTCAGATAGTTTTTCATCAGGCGGCATCTTTACGCCACTATGTCGAATTGCAGAAAGCATCAAGCTCTTGGAAGGCTCGCCAGGAGTCACTGCCGGCCCCGAATCACCGCCAAGCCTAGTCCCAGCTCGCGTGTCGAGCCTAAGTCCCCCTTGGATTTCATCCGCCGATTCGGAGTGACATCGGTAACAATGCTTGACCAAGACGGGGCGTATCTTGGCCTCAAAGAATACGCTCTCATCGGAATCAGGAGAACCTGCAAGCAATCGGTCATCGCAAAAAGTCGCTACAGCCGCACATACAAGGCCGAAGACTTTGCAAGAAAAAAGTTTGTAAAGGAATATCACTTTATGATTGATCCAATCGATGAACAGTTTCGAATGATCTGCATAATGATTGTAATCTAAACGATCTGGTACGGGATCCAATTGTGCTATGGGTGCGTCAACTGCTGGACTTTGGTAAAACAGTTTAAAATTAACAAGTTCGTCCATTCAAACCGAGTTTCGTCGCATGTCCGTGCCTACCAATGAAGTCAAATACCTACTTTTTGATGTGGAAAGTGTTGCGGACGGGGAGGCAATTGCGAAGACAAGGTATCCGCAACGCAACTTCAACGCCAAACAAGCCATCGAGGCGTTCCGACAAGATCTCATCATCGAAAGCGGTCGCGACTTCATCCCGTACACGTACCATACGCCGATTGCAGTTGTGGCAGCCAAGATCCGAGAAGACTTTAGTCTCATGGAGATCGTGTCCCTCGACGAGCCTCACTTTCGTCCAGCGGTCATTACACGCTATTTCTGGATGGGTTGGGAACGCTATGCTAGACCCACTTTGGTCACATTCAACGGCCGCTCGTTTGACGTTCCACTAATGGAGCTTTCGGCCTTTCGATATGGCATCAGCGTCCCAAGTTGGTTCAACATTCATGACAAGTCCTTTGAGCAGTACCGTAACCGATACAACGTCCATTCTCATTTCGATTTGCATGAGATACTAACCAACTTCGGCAGCAGCTGGTTTCGCGGCGGCCTGAATCTGGCGGCGAGCCTGCTAAATAAACCAGGAAAGCTAGACGTTCAAGGGAGCATGGTTCAAGACTTGTATGCAGCCGGCAAGTCCGCCGAGATAAGCGAGTATTGCCGGTGCGACGTTCTCGACACCTACTTTGTATTCTTGCGAGTTCAAGTCATGATGGGACGACTGACACTTGAGCAAGAGCGCCATCTAACAGATTCAACGAAGCAATTGCTTGAAAGCCAATCGAGCATGCACCCCGCTTATCGAAGCTATTTGGAACAATGGGGTGACTGGCAAGATCCGTTTGCTAACTTGACGGGAGTGCAGCCGAAATCCAACTCAAAAGAATCGCCGAGCCCACGCTACGTGCCGCTCGCCTAAATGCGCCCAGCCCAGGTCGCTCGATCGATGACTTCGCTAATAAAATGCTGCTGTGCACAAAGTATGGATCGATGCAATTGTTCGTCCGTTACCTTGCCCGCTTGATTGTCCAAGGCCAAGGTTCCCGTCGCGTCACTTAAAAATTCCACTTTGTAGCCCATGTGCATTCCTTGCCTTGCGGTCGTGTCGCAACAAATGTGGGTCATGTAACCCGCAATAGTGAGCGTGTTGATACCGCGAGCCTTAAGCCACATGTCCAGTTGCGTGTTCGTAAAACACCCAGGTAGCGTCTTGTCTAGCAAAAGATCGGAGGGTCGCTCGGCTAATTCTGAATGCAACTGCCATCCGTCGGAACCGTGCCGAAAGATGGGAAGTTCCTTTTCTTGATGACGAACAAATACCGTCGGAACTTTGTTCTTAGTCGCCAAATCGACCACGTCGAGAATGTTTGGCAAATGGCCAACCGGATGCGTAATCGGAAGTGCACCGGTAAAGTATTCGTTTTGGACGTCGATAACTAGCAACGCTCGCGACATGATGTTCGTTCACAACTTAGTTGGTGGGGAAAACTACCGGGCTTATAAAAGAAGCTATAGTTGAGGAGTATACGTCAGCTTCATCGTCTGCTTCATAACCTGTTTCAGCTCAGCGTTTGGCTTGGTTGGATCCGTACCTGGACGCAGTACGCTCATTGTCATTTGCTGGTTGAATTCCGAGTGATCGATGCTACCTCGCGCATTGTCGAACCAAATCATGCCGCCAGATTCCTGGCTCTTCAATTTCAAACCGGACTTGCCCAAATCATCTGCAACTTTTACAGCCGTGTTTGCCTTGATTCGATCGATTATCTTTCCGCTTGTTGTTTCTTCACCCAAGTATTGATAGGTCGTACTCACTACCAATTTGCCGAACGGCGGCATATCGAGTTCGTATTGAGACGACCAAGTCTCACCTACACTGATCGGCTTGCTGGGGAATTTGAGTGAACCATTGGCAGCAATTTCCTTTATGCCTGCGGAGCTGAGGTCGTTTAAGCTATCCGATACTTCCTTGGGGATGATGACCTCCGCGACTTCACCACTGGGCTTTGTTTTGACCACGAATCGCGCACCTGCCAATGGACGAATCCCTTTCGCCATCGCTTCTGCTATACCGTTAAGTGGCTGATTGTTGTTGGTGTCGATAGAGAAATTCCCCAACGAAGACTTCACGTCCAGTTGAACTCGATTGATCCTTTGTTCGATCGAAGCCATGCCGTCCGGCGTCAATTCTTTGATTGTCCACGTGATGTTGGTTGCCTGAATAGTTTGAGTCTGATTTATTGTAGATTCAATTCCGCCTGCCATTTCCAATTGCATGCTCGTATCCTGCTCGACCACGACATTGGTTAGTCCATCTTTTTTGAATTTCCAGGCAAGTGTTTTTTGAGCCCAGCAACTTGGGCTGGCCGAAACTGCACTCAGCAAAACGATAGCTATGCACTGGCATGAACGGAATGAAAATAGAGAGGTCATTCTGGTGTTTCCAGCGAAGGTGATTCGCTAGCAATCAAGTGGTAATGTTGGGAGTCAAAACCTAGTCCATGTTATAGAGCAAGTTGCAACCTATGGCTACATCTCAATGGACCATGAGCAAATTGAAAGATACGGTGAGCGCACAGGGGGCGGTATCCAAGTCACAATCACTCAAGCATCGGGCCGCTTATGCAGCATAGGCCGCACGGCCCAGGGGGCCATGCTACGTTTTTCTATTTGCGTCCAATGCAAAATAGGTGGCTTTCACCCCGAACAAATATTTGGTCACCGACGATCGCTAACGACCCGTCGATCGTTTCACCAAGGGGGTTGGTTGCGACCACATCAAGGTCCTTGCCGTGCTTCACGACCACCGTTGTACCATCTCTGCCGGTGAAATAGATGTGGTTGTTTGCCGCGACCGGAGACGCATACAAGTCCGTCAAGCCACTGAGTCGCTTTTGCGAAATAAGCACTTGTCCTGTCTTAGCATCTAAGCTTGAAACGATATTGTTGTTTGCTTTGTTCAAATACAGCTGACCTTTGTAGAGAGTGGCCGAGGGAACATAGGGGGCAGCATCGTTGTTTGCCCAAACGACTTGCTTGGTGTCGGTAACGTCACCCTCGGAATCCAACGAAACACATCGAATAGCATTTCCTTGATAGCCAGTCATGCAGATCACATGATCGCCGTCAAGGATTGGCGATGGGATCGGATTGCGAACTTGGCCGCCACACTCCCAAATTTGCTTGCCGGTCGCCAGGTCATAACTGCGTACACGTTTTCCATTCGTGACCACCTGAGTTCTTCCTTTATGTTCCACGACGAGCGGTGTTGCCCAACACGTCCCTTCGCTTCGAGCCGTTCGCCAAATCTCATCGCCGTTGTTGGCATTGAGTGCGACGACAAACGAGTCTCCTTCGTGATCCCAAGGCACAATTAGCTTATCGCCGGTAATCGTGGCGGACGAACCCTCGCCAAAAGTCGCGACGGTTCGCATCTTTCCAAGTTGCTTATTCCACTTTAGCTTTCCCTGCATATTAAGCGTTAATGCTTGAAATGCCGTTGTCCCGTAAAGATCATCGGAATCCTATGTTCATTGCATGCCGCAATAACTTCATCGTCTTTGCGAGAGCCGCCAGGTTGGATGATTGCGATGATCCCTGCTTTGGCCGCGCGGTGGATCGAATCCGCGAATGGAAAGAATGCGTCCGAAGCCAAAATGCTCCCGTGCGAATGTTCTCCGGATTTTTCAATAGCAATCTCAACGCTATCGACACGGCTCATTTGACCCGCGCCAACACCTACCAAAGCCGCATCGCGAGCCAATATGATCGCATTGCTCTTGACGTGGCGGACCATTTCCCAGCCGAAAGCTATGTCGTCCCAGAGCTCTTCCGCAACGGCGACGTCCGTTACGGTTTTCCAATTCAAGCTGGTGGGGGGCTGATTGTCTGATTGCTGAACCAAAACGCCGCCACTAATAAATCGATAAACCAATTCCACTTGCTGGTTGCCCAATGAACCCGTCTGCATTAAGCGAACATTTTCTCGCCATTTTGGCTTCGTCTGCAATAGCGAAACTGCATCTTGCGAAAACTCAGGAGCAACGATCGCTTCGATAAACAGACCAGGCTGGCACAACACTTCAGCTGTCTCGAGATCGACCAACATGTTGAACCCGATCACGCCCCCAAATGCGCTTTGAGGGTCTCCAGCCAATGCCTTTCGACACGCAAACGAAAGCTTGTGCGCCGATGCCCCGCCGCATGGGTTGTTGTGCTTGATAACTACGGCGGACGGTTTGGCAAAGCAACGCACAATCGACAGAGCGTTATCCAAGTCCAGCAAATTGTTATATGAAAGCTCCTTGCCATTCAGCTGCTTTGCGTCCGTCAACGTAGCGCTCGAGTTGCCTGGCAATCGATACAACGCTGCGATTTGATGCGGGTTCTCGCCATACCTCAAACCGCTCTGAAGCTTCATTGGTATCGTAATGCTAGCCGGCATCGCAATTGAGGATGTCGAGCGATCCAGCGACGCTCGCATCAAGTAGTCAGCAATAGTCGCGTCGTACCGAGCGGTCTCAGCAAAGCAGGCCACAGCAAGTTGCAATCGCAGCGCATCGCTCGTGCCGCCATTGCCTTGCAACTCCTTCGCTATGGAGCCATATTGGTTAGGATCGGTTGCCACTGTAACAAATGCATGATTTTTTGCTGCAGCGCGAATGAGGCTTGGCCCGCCAATATCAATCTGTTCGATCGCCTCAGAAAGCGAAACGTTAGGCTTCTGTATGGTCGATTCAAAGGGATACAGATTGACCACCACAAGATCGAATTCCAGGATCTTGTGCTCGCTTAAAGAAGCTTTGTCTTCCTCCACATTCCGTCGAGCTAAGATCCCGCCGAAAATCTTGGGATGAAGTGTTTTGACGCGACCATCCATGACCTCCGGAAAACCCGTATAGGCCGCCACCTCAGCCGCTTCTAATCCGTTTTCAATCAAATGCTTGCGAGTTCCGCCCGTGCTATAGATCTCAATTCCCAGAGACGTAAGAATCTTGGCAAAACCAACCAAGCCTGTTTTGTCGCTGACACTGATCAACGCTCGTTGGATAGGCGAAAAACTACTCACGGAATAAGACTTCAGAACTGTAAGGGGCTCGGCTATGGGGAATGGATCGCAGAGGATCAACGCTCATATAATCCCCGAATAAGCTTAAAATCGCAAGCCTTGATTCCACTAGGCAGCGGTTCAAGAAAGCCCAAATTCTAACGCTTCTGTTAATAATTCGATTTCTGATGCGGTTGCGGAATATGGCGGAATGATCGGAATGACATTCCCAATTGGACGTAACCAAACTCCTTTTTTGAGCACCTGACTGCACACTTGGCCTGCACGTTGATTTGGCCATGGGATCGGCGTGTTCGTGGCTTTATCGGAAACTAATTCGATCGCGGCCATCATTCCACATTGTCGAATGTCGCCAACCTCCGGATGAGATCGCAAGGAATCTAAACGACTTCTTAACAACTCTACCTTTGTTGGCAATTTTTCTAGCGTTTGCTCCGTCTCGAACACGTCCAAGGTTGCGTGAGCTGCCGCAGCGGAAAGGGGATTGCCTCCATAGGTGTGGCCGTGCAGAAAACTTCGAGACTCTTCGTGACTGCCAAGGAATGCTTGCCATATCAGATCCGACGTTAGCGTCGCGCTCATTGGCAAATATCCCCCCGTAAGCCCTTTGCCTATGCATAGGAAATCAGGATGCACCGACTCGTGTTCGCACGCAAACATTTTGCCCGTTCGCCCCATGCCTACAGCAATTTCGTCCGCGATCCAAAGGCAACCGAATTCCTTGCATAGCTCAGCCAACCCGCAAAGAAATCCCGGCAGATGCATGACCATTCCAGCTGCGCCCTGCACCAACGGCTCCAAGATCACAGCAATTATTTCTCCGTGATGCAGCTCCAACAAATGCCGATATTGATTCAAGTAATAGTTAACGGCTTCGCTCTGCTCAATTCCCATAGGCAATCGATAGCTGTCAGGACATGGCCCACGTAACACTGGAAACAGCAACGGTTCAAACAGGGAATGAAATCGCGATACACCACCCACGCTGACTGTTCCTAGGGTATCTCCATGATATGCGCTTCCCAACGCCAAGAACGTCGTTCGCTTGGGCTGCGGAATTGGGCATTGACGCCAATATTGAAACGCCAACTTCATCGCGACCTCGACCGACGAAGCTCCATCGCTTGAGAAGAAAACATGTTCTAATCCACTAGGGGCCAAATCTACCAATCGTTTCGCCAAGCGAATTGTCGTGGGATGGCTCATGCCTAAGTTGGTGACGTGGGCCACGCGATCCAACTGATCTCGAATGGCTTGATCGATGTGTGGGTGACGATGGCCGTGAATATTGCACCAAAGCGAACTCGCACCATCAAAGTACTTTTTGCCATCGATATCCGTCAGCCAACATCCCTCGGCTGAGTCGATGATCAAACCGTCGTAGTTCGACATCTGTGAAAAGGCATGCCAAACCACACTCCGATCCAGTTTCCTTAACTCTTCGGCTTCGAGTCGCGAAATCAAAGGTCGGCTACTCATCATCGATCTCGATTTGAATCTCATCGTTCTCGACGAAGACAGCGAAGACGTCTGCTTTGATCTTTGGATTGTCGAGCCAACAACCATTGGCCAAAGAAAATCGCCAAGCGTGCCACGGGCAAACTACAGTTCCATTTTCAATCCATCCGCCCGCAAGCGAAGCCCCCATATGCGGGCAGAAATCGTCCATCGCATGGTACTTGCCTTCGTCATTGAAGATCGCGATCATTCGATCACCTACAGGAAATGCTCTGGCTTCGTTCAGCGGGATGTCGCTAGTCTTCGCCACTGTGATCCGCTTAGCCATGTTGCAGCAACTCCAGCCGCAGGAAATTTAAGCCTGCTTTGGCCAATCGATGGTAGAGCACGTCCGGATGAGCGCCTAACGTGACCGTCGTTTGCTTGGTCTCTTTCCCTCGTCTAGCCAGGGCAAACGAAAAGTCCGAACTCGGGAGCGTTTTCGAATTGGAAACCGCCTCCCAGGTTGGATATACTCCAGCAGCCAAACAAAGATCCAATGCGAGCTCCTGACGAATTTGCTCTGCCGCTAACGTGATTGTCCGCAATGTTCGTGCGTTTGCGTCCAACGGCAACGACTCTGATTCGGGATTTCGTCTAGTATCGCAAACTCGGTTCAAACTCTCTAAAGTTGGAAACCAACGTGACGCTTGAAGTCCATTCGAATGCTGTGTTGAAAGCTTAGACAAGCTATGCTGAATCCAAGCTCCAGATCCAACCTCTACCACGCCGAGCGCTAAATTCCTCTCTAGCAACAATCGATGCGTGGCTTCATCGATATCCATTTCACCTTGGCCAAAAACCAAAAGCCCAAGTTGCTTTTGAATCTCCTCCACGGTCGGTTGGATCTTGTTTTGAAACTCTTGCTCGTTCGCGCACCGGGCTGCGATGCGCAATGTAATGGTAGCCTTGGAGACAGTAATGCCAACGATCGGATCGCGATCGCGTTGGATCAGGTCAGGGAGCTTTTTTTCGACATCGCTTTCTCCAATCCCAAACACCTTCAAGCTATGATAGTACCACCGCTTCTCCCCAACCCCCATCTCTTGAGTAAGACGCGGCTCGACCGTCGCTTGGTACATTTGCATCATTTCCGCCGGCACTCCGGGCAGCGAAAAAATCCGACAGGATCGCGGGCCTCCTGCCTGCGAATTGGATACGTTTAGATCGATACCTGGGGCTGTGCCATGCGGATTGTCAATAATGCGAGAGCCGCATGGAAACATCGCTTGACAACGATTGCGCTCGGGCATCGGTCGTTTGCGACGCGCAAACAACGATTCGATATGCTGTAAGGCATCCTCTCGGAGTTCCAGCGGCGCCTGGAAAGCGTTTGCCATGGCTTCTCGCGTCAAATCGTCTGCGGTTGGACCAAGTCCGCCGGTCGCAACTACGATATCGACTCTTTGGGCTGCAGAGCGAAAGGCGTCGACGTTGTCTTTCATGGAATCGCCGACCGTGGTGTGGAACGCTGTCGTAATACCAAGATTGCCCAATTGATCGCTCAGCCATCGGCTATTCGTGTCGAGTCGCTGTCCGCTTGTAAGCTCGTCTCCAATAGAAATTATCTCTGCTCGCAATGACATTTGTGTCAATGAATTAACCTTTCCTGATGAGACAATGGGTTCAGCATTACCGTCTTGGCACCGCATTCCAAATGTTCGGGCAATTGTTTTTCAACAGCTCGACAAGACTTGCCGGTAGCAATTCCGTTGTCAGTGGAACGAATAGAGTGTCTTCATTCTCGGGTTTACCTGACACACGTCCATATTTGTACTCGCTGGTTAAACCACCATCCGGCGTTAACGACAACGCGTCCACTGTCACTGCCGGCACCGAAAGATAGATCCGGTCCACCAATGGTAAGCGTTTCGATTCCCCACGAACCAATTGGCGTTTGATAAACAACTGGCGATAAAGCTGCTTGGCAGTCAGTTGTCCCGGATCGATCAATAGGACTTGTTCAGCAATCAGAGCTCGATAGGGCTGTTGACCGCTTTGGTCTCGATAGTCTCGCAAACGAGTCAAGCTTTGTGCAATGCGAACTGCCTCATACGGAAAATGAGTGCAACCGAGTATTACCTTTTCTAGTGGTTGAACTGCACCCGATCTTCGATATCCCTCCACCAACGTAGCAACATCGTAACGCACATAGTTTTCCACCGAGTTCAGTCGCCAAGTCTCCGGTCGATCCAGTTCGCCGAGTATCCCATTCGCTTCGAAGCCATAGACGTTCGCCAGTGAGGCATCGATCGGTGCGCGAGCGTTACCGATTGACGGTCCCTGGTATTCCGAAAAATTCGATGCGAGAAAGGCTGAGTTCCCTTCGATCGCACCTGCCAAACCAAGGCTACCTTGCTGCCAAACAATTGGATTGCGCTTGCCGGCAAGTCCAGCTGCACGAACAATGGCCCTCGGGTAGGCTCCACTGCTGCATGTTCCCAAAGTGGCCATTACCGCCACGGCACTTGTTGGTCCATTTGCGGGCAACTCTTGCACAAACGAATCGGCACCTGCCTCGACAACACCGACGACCATAATCGGCAGCCCCCAACGATCGACGGCCGCTCGAATGTCCTCTAGCCCATACGCAGTTGCAGTGTTGCAAGCGATGACAATGGCTTTCACTGCAGGTTTATCGAATGAAGGTGCTTTGGCATTCGAAGATGACCAATACCGATTGCCTAACAAAAAAATCGCGTCCTTCATGATCAACTCGCGCAGGTAGTCTTCCTTGCCGGCAGCGGAGTAGTTGCCATATGGCATGTTGGCTTGATCGCCAAGATAGACAAAGCGCTCATTCTGAAAATCAGGTAGACCATCAGCCCCTGGCTGTCCATTGGCGTTGTTATGTTGGTCATAAGTCAAAAGCGTCTCAAGAACAGTCAGACCCCCAACTCCAGAATCAAAGACGCCGATGGGTAGATCGAGTAAATTCTTTTGGTACTTCGCAAAATCGATGGAGTAAGTTTGGCTTACTCCGTTGTTCTTTTGAACGCTGTCAGCCAGTTGACTTGCAGCGGTGCCGGCGGATGGATCCTGGCCGAATAGACTATAGCCGCCAATCAAGCAACTGAACAGAATGGTTGCGATTAGAAAATTGCTGTCATACAAGCATCGAGGGATTCGCATCGTTAGTCGCTTATTGAATTGGATTAGACACTGAAGCAATAAAAGGACTTGGCGAAGCAGGGCGGCAACAGTTGGGACAACTGTTCTACTCTGGGAGCAACAAGGTTGTGTTCTACTCTGGGAGCAACTAGGTTGCCAACAAAAAGACTATTGCCGCGACTAAGGCACCAAGGATTGGGCCGACGACCGGGATCCACGCATACTCCCAATCGCTGTCTCGTTTGCCTGGGATTGGGAGCAAGTGATGTACTATTCGAGGACCAAGATCGCGTGCTGGGTTGATGGCGTACCCGGTCGTGCCACCTAACGATAGCCCGATCCCGAGAACGATCAAGGCAACGGGTAGCAATCCTAAAGAGCCAAGTCCAAGGGCAGGCGGTTTGACATTGTCGGTGCCCACTAGGTTTTCAAATATCGGGGTCTCGCTCAGCAAGATCGCGAAGACGAGAACAAAAGTCCCTAACGCTTCACAGAAAAGCGATTGCATCGCTCCAGGGATGTTGGGCGAGGTGCAAAAGCAAGCCAGCTTGTCATCGGCATTGTCGGTAGCCATGAAGTGCGCTCGATAGAATCCGTAGACGAGCGTGCCTCCGGCCATTGCGCCTAGCAGTTGCGCGACGATGTAACCAATGGCTTTGCCCAACTCAAATTTGCCCGCAGCTACTAGCCCCATAGTAACGGCGGGATTGAGGTGCGCGCCGCTCGCTTTGGCACTGCAAAGAGCCCCAACGAAGACCGCAATGCCCCAGCCTGCCGTAATAATGACCCAACCGCCACCATGGCCTTTGGTTTTTGAAAGCAACACATTAGCAACAACACCATTCCCTAAGACGATCAAGATCAAAGTTCCTAGAAATTCGGCAACGAGCGGATTCATAGAATAAATGCCTTTTGATAAGCTTGTGAAATGATCCACGAATTGTAGCGTTTGGTTTGCACGGATGTGGCCGATGTAGAAAGCCACTCCGAGAGGCCAAAAATAGTTATCCCAGCGACCAACCTCCGCGAGGAGTTCGCGAAATGAACTCGTCCGCTTGGGGGCAGTTCGTGGCTCGAAGTTTGGTCGCATCCCACTCAATTTTTTGGTTCGTTCGAAATGCGACGTTGCCCAGATGGTTGGCAATTGTGAGGAGCCCCGCATAGCTGAACGGACTTCCGGTCGGAGTACCATTCTGAATGGCTAGCAACCATTCCTCATGTTGGCCCGGCGAGTTAGGAATGAACTGCTCCGGGCGAACAAAGTCCTTGAACTGTTCTTCTGGTAGGAGTAAGTGTTTGTCGTAATCGGCAAGCAACATCCCCTTGTCACCAACGAATACGATGCCGGAACCCCACTGCGGAATGCCCTGGTCCTTCCATATTTGTGGCTTATGCGTTCCTTGGTACCACGAAACTTTGCATGCAGGCAAATCGCCCCTCGCCCCATATTCATAGATTGCAGTCATTGAGGCAGGTGCGATCTCGCGATGCGGCTTATCGCCAATGGCCTCAATGGTTTTGGGCGATTCGAGCTTTAACGCCCAAAACGGCAAATCGTTCATGTGGCTTCCCAGATCGCTCATCGTGCCGCTCCCGAAGTCCCACCATCGATACCATTTTGGGCCAGGAAAATAAACTTCGTGATAAGGTCGCATGGGAGCCGGGCCAATCCACATGTCCCAATCCAAGTTGGAGGGTGGCGTCATGGGCTCGGGTGGTCGGTCGGTAACGAACACGATGTCTTTGTTGGCATCGGAATCTTCTCTGCTTTGCAACCCCCATGCACGCGAGGTCCAAACGTGCGCCTCATGGACATTACCGATCGCTTTGGATTGAATCAATTCGACCACGCGACGGTAATTTTGCATCCCATGGATCTGAGTCCCCATTTGAGTTGCCACCTTCGCTTCCTTGGCAGCTTGCATGATTCGATGCGATTCACCAATATTGTGCGTAAGCGGTTTTTCGCAATAGACGTGCTTTTTTTGTTGCAATGCTGGGAGCGTCGCAAATGCGTGCGTATGTTCGGTCGTACTAACAACAACAGCATCCACGTTGGCTAGTTCATCCATCAGTCTTCGAAAATCGGTATATCGGCGAGCTCGTGGATGACGCTCCGCCGTTCTATCCAAGTGGTTGCTATTGACGTCACAGATACCGACGACATTGACTGAGCCGGTATCATATAAAGTGCTTAAGTTGCTTCCGCCTCGGCCGCCAACGCCAACGAAGACGATGTTTAGTTTATCGTTCTGGGCTTTGGCGCGACCGGGAGCTCCTACGAGACTACAAGCAACCGTACTGCCAGCCGTAATTTGGAGAAACCGTCGCCTAGAAACACCTCGGGAATGGGTCATGAAATCCTCGAAGGGACTGAATGGATGGAAAAGCGTTAGCAATACTCGACCTCTATTCTAGTCATATTTCCGTTAGGTATGTTGCTATCTGTCTGAAGCAGAATGTCGGACCCCTAGAGCCGATCTCGAAATGGTATAGCCCCCAATCTTTTTCAATCTGTGACTCGATTTTACCAGCCCGATTTTTCGAAAATTCTGATGGGACACTGACGGCACGGAGAACACGGAGATCCACCCCTATCAGGTATTTCCTTTTCCTTCGTTTTGAGTGTGTACGCTTCGTGTTTTCCCTGTGTTCCGAGTTATCCGTGTCCGTAACTCAATACTTCGGTGTATTTGAAATGGCTCGACACAACGCTTTTGGGGGCCATAATTATCGACCACCATCAACAAAAGTTAAAAGAACGTGCTCACGGCTAGATCTTGGAGGTTGTACAGCGTAAGAACGCCCCAATGGGCTTGGAGGCTTTCCCACTTTCGCATCAATAAGTGGGTAGCCAAAAAGCCCGAACGATCCACCGGTCAAGGAGGAGGTGGGATTCAGAAATACCGCATGCGGCCATTTGCCAACCCACTTGGCTAGGCTAAGGAGCCAGTGACTCAAGATAGTCGATCAGCGATGCGAGTTCATGCGTTGTGAATTCGTTCATGACTCCGGCTGGCATCACTGAGGTTAGTGAAGTCTTTCGCTCTTCGATGTCCTTCTTCAGCACCATAAACTCAGCACCTTTTTGATCTCGAATCGTTACCCGATCGGTAAGCTCACTGGTGACGAAGCCGCTTCGTAACTCACCCTCTTTGGTTATGATCAAGTTTGTAACAAACCCCTGTGCAATAGTTTTGCTAGGTTCCAACACAGCCGTCGTCAATTCCGGTCGCTTGTACGTCTTGGCTATCGTGCCAAGGTACGGGCCTTTTTGAACTTCGTCTTGACGTACGGTATGGCATGCTGCGCAATTTGCTTTGGCGAAGACTTCTTTACCAAGAGATACCTCTCCGTGACTTGCTACGACCTTGGCTACGGTATCTTCCAAGGAGAGCGTGCCAATTTTCGGCGAACTATCAACCACTCGCGGTTTAATTTTGAGTTGCTTGACGACCGATTTGGCAATCTTCGCAATTGATTCATCAGGGTCGTCCACCGCTTTCAATATCTTGCTGTCCAAGGAGTGATTGCCGATCTCCGCAGCCGCTTGCATCATGCGACCTCGCCGATCGGTTATTTGCCATGCATCCTCGATGGCTTTACTGGCCATCGCCTGAGGTTCAGGCCCCCCGTTCTTGCGCGATGCAATTGCGAGCAAGGCGGCCTCGGCCCAAAATCCAGCGTCTCGGTCAAACGATTGAGCGGCTTTTTCGAACAAAGCGACATGCATGTCCATTTTCGTCGAGTTCACGAATGCATCGCGGGCTTTGCTGCGCTCGTTGTTGGTTTCCTTCACCCGCGTCAGTCCGGACAAAGCCTTCAGGATCGCGGTCGGCGATTCTTGCGACTCCCGTTCCGATAGCGCAACCACTGCGTCGGATAGCATCGCAAATGAAGCAACCCCTTCTTTGTTCACCGCACGCAGCAAAAGCTCCAGACCTTCGGTTGATTCATCGTTTGCGGATGCCAACTGGGCAATAGCAAGGCCAAGAAACTCTTCATTCGACTTGGCCAGTTTCAACATGCGCTGGAGGGAGTCATTGGGCTCGATTCGATTGCGTTGCATCGACTCAATCAAGAAGGCGGCGTCATCGGGCTTCGCATGGTTGATAGCATGCTTTAGCACCTCCAAGATTTTATTGGATTCGCTCCAAGGTTCAGGCTGATAGTAGGGCCCGCGTGTATCGGGCCGAGTACCCCAAGAATCCCCTTTCCATTCCCCCTCAACGAAGTGAAGTCGGCAAAGCGCCGATAAAATCTCTCGCCGCTTTTCTGGTTTCGTCCACTTCGAGATTCGAGCGATCAATTCATCGACAACCTCCGGAAGGTGCATCATCGCAAGCGCACGAAGGACTGGCTTCGCATCCTTATTGCCATCATCCAGTGCTTTCCAACAGGCGGCATAACCATTCCGTTTGGCGATGCAACGGATGGCGGTGTGTGCAATCACAGGATCCGTATGGAAAATTGCTTCGACCAGTTCCGAATCCGTTGCCGTGGATTGGAGCTGATCGAGCAAATTGCGATCTGGACTTCGCGATGCAAGACTCGACTCGAGTAGCTGACGATAGGCTGTGTTGCCTCTTCGCATCAGTTCTCGTTCGGACTCGATCCTTCGTCGATAGCTGTTCGACTTCAATTGCTCGATGAGTTCGATGTCGGTGGCCGTTGCGAAATTTGGCATGGGCGCGGGTTGGAAGCCCTTGGGTTTGACGCAGACGATGTAGCCAACGTCGGGACCGGCCCATTCGAAGGTTGCGCCTCGCCAGCTTGCACAATAAACGCGGCTGTTTCCGTCAACGTCAGCATCAGTTGGTCGGGTCATTTTGATAAACGATTCTGGTTTGGCCGTTTCCTCATAGGTTGCGCCTCGAGGTGAGACCGCATGGCGAAATAGCGAACCAGTACCCCAGTCGGCTGTGAACGGAGCATTGCCCCACTTACCAAATCCAGGTTCGTCGATGTACACCGCACCGCACCCGGATCCTCCACCATAGTCGGCCAATGGTTGAACCGCTTCATCCGCAAAGTTCTTGTACAACCGAGGGTAACCGTGGTCATCCATACCGGTGAAGTGATGCATTCGGACATCCCAGCCACCGCCGTCGTTGGTGTTGTCGCGAGCAAACATTTCCATTTGAGGGCTAATGGCGACTTCGAGAATGTTTCGAGTGCCCGTCGAATAGACTTCTAAACCCGTACCATCGGGTCGCACTCGGATGACTCCACCGCCACGG
>JANLRK010000165.1:0-9412 GCA_031361585.1 Pirellula sp.
GCATTCGCAGAACCGCACTTCTCTTCGCGCGGAATTGTCACCGAGAATTATGCACCGGTTGGGGTGACCGGTGCGTCGAAAACGCGTCAAATAGCGGGCGGAAACACCTTTGAGAAAGGTCACTTGCTCCGAGGCCTGCAAGTGGATTCACATGATTCACCGGTTGCTCTTCCGCTTAACAATGGCCTGAGGATGCGCTCTCGCCAGTTGAGCCCTGCCAACTGAACAATTTTTGCAATGTTTGAAAGTACTGCTCCGAGCATAGTTGGTTTACGGCGGCCTTAACGCGTCGCCCGAAGCAATAAGCATCATGGACTCGTCGATCAGGTTACTTGACTTTTCGGAATTCAAGCCAGCCTTCGCCCTGCCAGGAGTAAGCGACCCGATCAGTCGTATCACCCAACTTAAATGGTGCGGTGACTGCCGTCATGATGAAGCTACCGCGAGTGACTTTTGCAAACCGTCCTGAGCAAAGAGGCAAATAGGGATTGAACTCAGCGACGAACGTTGCGACTGCGATGGGTTGTGCTGGTGTACCGCCAACGATCTCAGGATAGACAATACCAGGTGATGCGGCACCGTTTGATACGTCGCCATACGTGAATGCGAGCTGGTCACCATTGGCGGCCGTGAATACGAAGGGCTCGGCGCTAGTAAAAAGCGGCAGTCCTTGGGGTGTTGCTCCGATAAGCTTGAGACTGCCTTTGCCGGTGTGATTGCCAAGCTCAGTAGCTTGGCCGGTAGATACATGGGATGGAGTTTGGCCGGGCTGCGTGGGAATGTAGTCGGCAGTGCCGCCGCCTTGGATTTTGAATGGTTTGATTTGGGCTTCTGCACGCTGGCCGGCTATCGCCAATATCGCCAACACGGGAAAGAGCAACGAGAGCTTCCAAGAATTGCAAGACATAGTAATCTCCAAAAGCAGTAATTGAGAGTATACGAACACGGTACGGATTGATTGGCACGGGCGGATTGCAAGCAAGGGTTCCGCTAACGCAGAGCCCCTGCTCGACAAATCATTGACACAAACGTCTTCAGGCAATTTACGGGCTAACGGTTATTCGACTGGAGCAGATTTTGGGATAGCTGCAGCAGCAAATCGCTCGACTCACTTTCGGCTAGCTCGCCGTCAGTATACTGGTCGTCATCGGTTGTGGTGCTGAACAGCGAATTGAATTCCTCAGACCACTGAGCCTGAGAACTAGTTGCAGTAGATGACGGTGTCGAAGCCAACCGAGCAAGCGTACCCATGTACTGATCTACTCCTTGAACGTTATTAACTACCAGTCGCGATTGCGCATCGCCTGTTGCCGGTTGATTACCGAGCGACAATTGGGGCGCCAGTAGTGAAATAGCCTTCGGAGCTACTGGCCGGCTGTCGTTAGTCGCCACGACCGGCGTGGGGGTCAATCCCGCAGGTGGATCGGCGATTCCTTGTGGGTTAGTATTGCCCGCAGCGAGTGCGAACGTCACGTTTGCCGCTTGACTGCCGGAAGTTTTGCTGCGAGCGTTTGCGTACTCATAAACGCGGTCCGAGTTGCTGTCGACGATCCAAAGGCTCTGGCTAGCGTTCGATGGATCGAGCGTGATCCCGGTAGGACTCCCGCCGCCGGAGTTGATCGTCCAGCTTCCAAGGAACGTTCCTGAAACTGTGTACTTGAAGACCATGTCGGTTGAACTGTCGTTGACGACCCAGATGCTCGTACCGTCCGTCACAAGATCCTTGGGGTTGCTGTTGCCGCTATTCAGATTGAAGCTGCTAGCGGCATTTTGGCTGCCGGAGAGTAGGCTGGCGGCATTAGTGTATTTGAAGACCTTGTGCTGCTTGTTATCGACGAGCCAAATATCGGTGCCGTTGGTGGCTATGCCTTCAATTTGGGCCTGGACGTTCAATCCGGCTGCGGTCCACGAACCGAGGAGCCCGCCGCTAGTGTTGTAGACATAGACCTTCTTGTTTGAGTCCACGACCCAGACTTTGCTGCCTGCCGCGGTACTGGCGGCACCACGCGGGGCGGTGTTGCCGTTGGCAAGGGCGTAGTTCTCAAGCGCGCTGCTGTTAGCCCCGTACTCGTAGGTCCAGTCCAAGCTACCATCGTTGACCACGTAGAACTTCGTGTCGTTGTCCAATATTGTCGCTTGCCCCAGTTCATCGGCCAACACTGCATTCCCGGAGGCTACGGAAAGGGTGACAAAGAACGTCTCGTTCGCCTCAGCGACGAGGTCGCCATTTACGTTGACGGTGATCGACTGCGTGTTGACGCCCGAGGGGAGGAACGTTACCTGCCCAGCCGCCGCGACGTAATCGCTGCCCGCGCTGGCGGTGCCATTGGCGGTGGACCAGTTGAGGGTCAAGCTTCCCGTGTAATCGCCAACGCGGGTGACGGTGAAGACGAGTTGACTGGTGCCAGAGTCGCTTTCGTTTATCGAAGGGTCGCTGATCGAGATGCTGGTTGTGGCCAGGGCCGCAGCCGCGTTGACGCGCCCGCCTGAGACGCACTTGCCTGCCAACGAAGGCAGCGGGTCAACCGTGGCCATTATCTGAGCCTTGATCTGGGCATAGGTCCAATCGGGGTGCAATGTCCTGAGCAAGCCGGCAACACCTGTAACGTGCGGAGTGGCCTGCGAGTTTGCGCCGGTGTCCGTCGGTGCTCCAAGATCGACGTTCACCTGACCCCAGCTCCCCGTTGGCGTTTTCTGATCATTGGCATCGAGGGCCATGACAGAGAAGACGTTGTCAAGGTTGTAGGAAGCGGGGTAGCGCGGCGTGACGTCCAGGTCCGCGCTGTCATTGCCGGCCGAGGCCACGAAGAGATGGCCAGCCAGCCGGGCACGAGCGATGGCGTCGAACATCACCTGGGAGTAGGTGAAGTCGCCCCAACTGTTGCTAGAAATGGTCGCGCCCTGCGCAACCGCATAGTCGAGCCCGGCGGCCGCGTGCTCAATGATCCGGTCGCCATTGTTAACTTGCATGCGAATAGGCATGAGCCGGGAGGTCCACATGACGCCGGTCGTCCCGACACCGTTGTTCCCCATGGCGGCAATCCTCTGCGAAATCCCCGTCCCGTGAGTGTCATTGAGATTCGGGTAGGGATCGTTGTCGTTATCACGGAAGTCCCAACCGATCAGGTCATCGTTTTTCCCGTTGTTGTCTTCATCAACGCCATTTTCCCAGCGAGCGTCATTTAATAGGTCGCCGCCGTCTATATAGCCGTTTCCATTCACATTTGTGACAAAGGGCGCGTTGACAGGGGCGTTGAGGTCACGGAAGGTGAAGATCCCGTCGCCGTCCACGTCAGTCAAACTCGCGGCGATGGCAGCGGGGATTTCGCCCTGGTTGAGCCAGATATTTAAGTATAAATCCGGGTCGGTGTAGTCGACTCCCGAGTCCAGGACGCCAACGACAGTCGTCATGCTCCCGGTGCTGATGGACCAGGCAGCTGGCATATCAATGTCGGCGTCGTACTTACCACCTGACTGCCCCGTATTGTGCAGGGTCCACTGTTGTGCGAAACCTGGGTCGTTAGGAATAACGCCCGCCATCAGCCTGCGGTCCTCCAATTGCTCGAAGCGGAGCCGGTTGCGAAAGCGATCTCGCATTTCTGCTCTGTCGAGCTTGTTTCGATGGTCCATTTGCAACTTATTGAGCGTTTTTGTCAGGAATCCCATGGTTGTCTCCGCGTAGTAGTGAGGCTGAATTCGTTTGCGAACCTTATCAATGCGATATTCCGAGCTGTGACAGCTCACGGATTCCGGAAATTCTCCAAAAAAATCTTTTTCGTATGGAAAAACGAGATAAAACGCATGCTTAAGCGTGTGGAACTCACGCAAAAAACTTCGAACCCGAGTTTCAAAAGCCCGAGGGGGCGAGCAGGCCACTACTCGCCGAATGCAAATGCACAGCAGTTGTTTGCCTGTTTTGGCTAATGCTGCCTTATTTGCCGCTGGAGTAAGTTGCGAACAATAACGGTGTTGCCAAATCGATTCTTTTTACTTCAGCTCTTCTTTCACTCTGAGCAGCTCTGTTGCTTCTACGCGGAATCGTAGCAACTCTTGATCGTCCGGCTCGTTCTTAGCCATCCACTCGTCTGACTGGTCGTACCAAGTGCGAGCTTCTGATTTCTCGTCTAGCTGCCAGTGAGCCATCGCCAGAAAGAAGCCGCTGGCGCAAAGCAGACCCTTTTCAAGTTTGATTGATTTTTCTAGACATTCGATAGCCACCTTCCAATTGCCGTTCCGGTACTGCGCGATGCCCAGAGTGTTCAGGTAGTAGCCGTTAGCTGGCGAAAGCTGAACCGCTTTCGTTGCAAACTCTATGGCCTGCGCTGGATCTAGCACTTTTGGATCTGGCGACGCGGCTAGGAACCAAGCAAAACTGTTAAGTGCCTTTGGATCGTCTGGCTTAAGACGAATAGCTTCACGATACTCATTGATGGCCGCTTCCAACTTCCCTTGCTTACTCAATGCATTGCCTAATTTGGTGTGGACCATGTAAACGCCATCAAAGGCGGCTAACGTCAGCACCTCACGAAGCTCGGCGATGGCCTTTTCCAACTTCCCCTGATTCGTAAGAATAGTGCCCAAGTTCATACGTACGATTGGGTCCTTTGGATTAAGTCGGATGGCTTCACGGTACTCGGTTACGGCCTCATCCAATTTCGACTGATCCTGCAAAACTGTTCCGAGGTCGAAATGGGCCTCGGTCTCGCCTGGCTTAATTGCAGCGTTTTACGGTACTCGGCGATGGCCTCTTCCCGGCTCCCCCGACTCGCCAGAATATTGCCCAAATTGTTGTGGGCGTCTGGGTACTGTGGATTGAGTCGGATTGCCTCACGTAACTCATTGACGGCATCATCGAACTTCCCTTGAGTCCTCAAAACTAGGGCCAGATTGTTGTGGTGAACGGATTGGAATTGCTCGAGCCGGATTGCCTCGCGGTGTTCGGCGCTGGCTTCTGCCAACTTCCCCCGCTCGGTCAGAGAATTTCCCAGGTTTCTGTGAGCCGTAGCAAAGTTTTGATCGAGTCGGACGGCCTCGCGATAGTCGGCGAAAGCCTCGTCGGTTTTTCCTAGCTTATCGAAGACCACTCCCCGCATATTGCGGAGCAAGCCGCTCTCGGGTCGGATGGCAATAACAGCTGTATAATAACGTAGGCTTTCCTCAATCTGAGCTGGTTTCTTTCGCCGCAGACAGATGGCCATGCTAAGGTTGGTGGATACGTCGCCGGGGTGCATTTGCCAAACTTGCTCCAAAAGGGTCGTCGCTCGGTCGATCGCATTGGCCCTCGCAAGTTCGGCAGCCAGTTGATTTAAGAAGCGTACGGGTTGATCCGAAAGATCGGCTTCCTCGGCGAGCTTTTCAAGCTCAGCAACGCGGAGTGTGTCATCATCCAAGTTGCAAACATCTCGCACCTTGCGCCGCCATGGATCCGAGTCTGCCGCCTGGATGACCGCCCACAACCATGCGGCGGTTGGATCGCGATTAATCTCCAGCATCCGCGATTCGTTGGCTGTTTTGGACAGCACCTCTAATCGCACTATGGTACCGGGCTCCCCGCGTAAGAGCTGCATGATCTCCGGTGCCGACACGCCTACGGTGCTGGAGACGGATGCTCCACGCCCCTGACCGATACCGACGATCTGGTCATCGGTTTTCAAACCGCCGTCGCGCCCCACCAGACTTTCTGGCGAGACGTAGCTAATCAGGCCGCCGCTGCCTTTGAAAACGACACCAATGGGAGGCGCGAGAACCGAGTACCATTCGTATAGAGCTGCAATGATTTCAGCTTGTACGATTTCGTTGCGACTCTTGATCCGACCCGCGACGGCTTGAGGGTCGTCCTGTCCGACCTTCAAACCATCGGCCACCAATGCATTGCGTAGGAAATGTATGCTCTTGTCGTTCGCAAAACGTCTGTCCCAACCCAGGTTAGGCTCCAGCCACGCCGCCTCCAGAGCCGCCAACAACTGACCGTCCCGCTGTTCTAGGTCGAGCTCGGACGCGAGTTGTCGGACTTGCGCGGCGAGGTACGTGTCGGCTTCTCCCGTGTCGACCAGGGCTCGTGCACGTTGAATTTGCTCGCGAGCCTGTGTCAAAGCATTCTTGTCACCCAAGGGTGTCATTATTGACCCTTGGCCACGCAGACTCGCTACCTCGGTCAATGCGTCGTTGATTCCGCGTTGGACAACTAGCCGCCGCTGAGCAAACTGATTCTCGCGAACCGCCAACGTCACGATCGTGCCCATGACTGCAATCACGGCGATAAGCACGACACCAGTCGTGAGTACTGCCGATCTGTGCCGCCGAAACAGCTTCTTCAGCCGGTACGCAGCGGACGGAGGACAGGCTTCGACTAGCTGGTCGTTAAGGTATCGCTGCACGTCTGCCATCAAGCTGTTGGCCGATTCGTAACGTCGGTTTCGGTCCTTCTCAATCGCTTTCATGACAATCCAGTCCAACTCGCCGCGAATCTGTTGACTGAGTATTCGCGGCTCTATTTGCCGATGCGCCGCGACAGTGGACTGAGCCTCGGCGTTTAAGGTACTCACGCGGTTACTCGGCCTTGGCGGTTCGACCTCGCGTATAATTCTTCGCATCTCGTCGAAGCCAGCTTGCTTGAGAACCTCTTTGTCGAAGGGTGTGTTTCCAGTTAGCAATTCGTAGAGCAACACTCCCAACGAATAGACGTCGCTGCGTGTGTCGATATCGAGACTACTTTGACCTGCTTGCTCAGGACTCATGTAGAGCGGCGTTCCGACCATTTGGCAGAAGGCCGTGTAAAGAGTATTGTCTGTCAACTGCTGACCAATTGCTTTGGCGACACCAAAGTCGATTACTTTGACAACTGGCGTTACGTCATGCACCGCCACCAAGACATTCGAGGGCTTAATATCGCGATGGATGATCGCTTTTTGATGCGCATGCTGAATAGCCTGGCAAACTTGCAGAAACAATTCGAGTCGCTGGCGAGTCCCAAGTTTTTGCGTGTCGCAGTGCTCGGTAATGGGAGTTCCCTTGACCAGTTCCATTACAAAGTAGGGTAACCCGCCATCCGTCGTGCCCGCATCGAAAGCTCTCGCGATATTAGGATGGTCCATCAATGCCAAGGCTTGACGCTCGGACTCGAATCGTGAAATGACTTCGCGACTACCCATACCAGGATTTATGACTTTCAAAGCCACTTTGCGTCGAACCGGCTTTTCCTGTTCCGCGACAAAAACGCTTCCCATGCCCCCTTCGCCCAATAATTCACGCAGTTTGTACGGGCCGATCCTACTACCGATGTTCGGTGCCGAAGTAGCAGGTCGGACGTTGCCGTCAGATGGAGTATGCGCGACTGTAGCGATAGCATTTATGGGTTGATCCAGGAAACTACCTGCGTTGAAATGAGCAGCCACGAGCACCTCGACCCGCTTATACAACTCCGCATTGGAGCCACAACTCCGCTTAGTGTAGGCAGCTAGGGCGACTGGATCGTCGATGGCTATCGCCTGGGAAAATACAGTATCTAGGCTTGGATTGGTGTTCGGCATTTGAGTTTCTCACATGTATGCAACGGCGCAGTTTTAAAAAATGCGACAACTGTGAAGGAATCGGCTCACGAATTCGGGTCGGATTTTAACTTTTTTTGTCGGAAAGGGCGTCATACAACCAGGCGCGAGCAAACAACCAGTGCCGTTTGGCTGTAGCCAGTGAGATGCCTTGGCAATCGGCCACTTCCTCTAAGGTTAGGCCCGCGAAATAGCGTAAATGCACGATCGCTGCTTTCTCGGGCTCGACTGCATTCAAGGCCGATAGGGCTTCTTCCAGAGCGAGTAATTCTTCTATGTCATCGCTTGAAGCACATGTCGCCGCGACATCCAGGTTTACTCGCTGGACCCCACCGCCGTTCTTTTTTCGCTGCTTGCGACGGGCGTTCTCGACTAGGATGCGACGCATGGCTTGGGCGGCGGCTACAAAGAAATGCCCCCGACTATCCCAGTGTTGTGGCTTTTCAACATCGACAAGCCGGACGAATGCATCATGCACTAACGCCGTTGCCTGCAAAGTTTGCCCCGGATTCTCTTGGGCCATTCTAGCTGCTGCTAGATTCCGCAATTCCTCATAAACCAACGGGAGTAATTGCTCAGCAGCAGATGGATCGCCCGATTCGATTTGCGATAGAATACGGGTGACGTCGGACATAGGGCGTAGGCTCATAAAATGGGAAGCTTGATCCGCGCTAGTGTAACTGAACTCGCAGGAATTTGCTTTCGGCGAACAATCTCGGCCGCGTATTGGCGGGCAAGTCAGCGATTATGTTCGCGGGACTTGGGACATTTATGTGCATTCGACCGACCACTTCGAGCTCCCCTCCGAGCCAAGCTGTAAAACATGAAGGGATAGGCGAAACCTGGGCAGCAGCAAGGCAGCTGGAGTCCATGAATTGAACGAACTTCGGGCAAAGGATCTGGAAAAACAATAGTGTTTGGCCCACTTTCCAAACTCGCAGCGGTTTGGCACGCCGGAGCGTCGAATGGCATCAAGCGAGATTGCACCGGTATTAGGGTGACCGGAGCGTCGAAAATTTATCAATCGAGCTCTTCAGGATCGTTCACGGCATTTTGTTGTAACACGGCCCGTCGAAAACGCCAACTTCGCGCTTCGGTAGATCGCTCAAATGCAGTAAAACCGTCGCCTCATCCGCAGAATCTGTGGGTTCTTTTTGGCTCCGGAAATGGACCGCGATTGGCTTTTTTAAGATTTTCCGCAAATCATTTTGGACGCGACGAACGGTAAGATGCTACCGTCACTTTAAGGAGTTCAAAGGCTGCGATCGGTTCGGGTGGCTGGCAGCGAACGCTACCGAACACGCTGGCTGCCCTTGTGATCGCTTAACTGGAAACGTTCAGTCCACCAACGAATAGGTTGACAACATTCAAGTCTTCATTCAGGATCAGAATATCTGCCTGCTTCCCGACGCTCAGACTGCCCGTCTGATGCGAGATTCCGGCTCGCTCCGCAGGAGTCAGGCTGGCCATGCGGATCACTTGCGACAGACTTGCCGACGTACTTCGTTTCATATGACGCACCATGTGATCCATGCCAACAATGGAACTCGCCAGGCCACCATTGGGCGCCCATCCGACTTTGCCATCACTGCGAAACATCGTTCCGTCAGCCGAGTTACCGAAGCGATACTCGCCTACCGGCATATCGAGGGCTCGGTTGCAGTCGGTCACGAGACATAGTCGTTCAGCTCCCTTCATGCGAAAGGCGAACTCAAGCAATTCAGGCGCCAGATGACATCCGTCAGCTATGACCTCAGTGCTCATGTCGGCGTTCATTAATACAAATTCTGCCATGCTTCCCTGCATGGGCACATTGCAGCGCTGCTTGATCGATGGCACGGAACTCATCGCGCACCAGAAGTGAT
>JANLRK010000177.1:0-4408 GCA_031361585.1 Pirellula sp.
TTTGCCCTTAACTACTTAAGCTCGTTGATGAGCATGACGCTCGTCTCGTTGTGCACGTTTTGTTTCGGCTTCATTCTAGGTTCGTGTTTTTCTGTTGGGCCAATTGCGATTTTGGTTGCAGGTCCATTCGTTGTATTTCTAGTCGCGTTGACGGCCTTGACCTATCAATTGCAGGGTTGGTTGGCTGCACTCATGTCCAATCCGCGTCGTCGCCAAATGATCATGATCTTTGCACCTCTTTGCGTTATCGCTTTGTCTCAGATCCCTGCGATTTTCGCGACTCGATTGGCAAGGAATGAGAAGGTGCGAATTCCCGTTCCTGAATCACCCGTTCCCGCTCAGGAAGCTGGCCCCCCTACCCTGCCCCGATTGGACGATGATATACATGAACGAGCTGCGGCCGAACCCCCTGCCATTGGAGATGCCGAAATAGAGTCTCAATTAGGCAATCACGGTGGGGACCACCGTGCCACACTGGTTCCTGCGGAACCTGCCCCATCGCTCGAGCCTATTCTGGAAGATGCAAAGCGTGCTAGCGAGAACAACGAGCGGCGAGAACAGTTAGAAATGGCCCGTACGAAGAGAAGGGCGCTTTGGCTTGAACGACTTCGGCTCGCCAATATTTGCTTTCCTCCCTTATGGATGGCCGGTTGTGTTGAGTCCATTATGTCGGGAACTTTTCATGTATTTTGGCTTACTGGAGCAATGGCGCTGGTGGGCTTTGTTTCGTTGCGGCGAAACTACCAGCAGACCGTTCGATTTTACAAAGGTGAAACGGATTCGCGTGCCATGCTGGCCAGAGGGCCCATCGAGGCTGCGGTTACAACTGCGGAGCCTATCGGAATTCACCCTGAGCTTGCGGCAAAAGCCGGTGTGGAAAAAAAACTGCGGATGGTTGAACGCGATGTGCCGTTCGTTTCGTCCGAGACGGCTGCAATCATCATGATGACATTGCAGTCCATGACGCGAGCACCGGAGGTCAAGCTCTATTTATTGCTCCCCCTCATTGCTCCCTTCATTCTGTTTGGATTTTTGCAAACGATGGAGTTGCCTAAAATCGATGAACTCAAAGCGGCAATTGTCGTTGGTTTCTCCGGTTGCAGTCTGTTCATCACGTCGGGTATGCTGGGGAACCTCTTTGCGTACGACCGAGCTGGGTTTCGAGGTTTTGTCCTATCGCCCATTCGACGTGAACGGATCCTATTGGGCCGCAATTTGGCTACCGCTCCGTACTTGTTGTTGCAGACGTTCCTGTTAGCGTTAGCGATCGGAATTTTTTTTGGGATGGCAATCGATAAATTGCTGTGTTCGATAATCTTGTCCGCGTCGATCCTGCCCCTTTACGGCCTACTAACGAATTTGATGTCAATTCTGACGCCGTTTCCGCTGGCAGCCGGTAGCATTCAGCCAAAACAGTTCAATCTTGTCCCCATCCTATTCAGTCTGGTTTTAAGCATGTTCATGCCTGCCATCACACTTTTGGCTTTGCTTCCACTTGGATTAGAATGGACCTTGGATCGATATTTTCCCATTGCAGCCATGGTTCCGTTTGCGTTCCTCCTTTCGATTTCATGGTTAGCTGCATCGTTGTTTTTGTATCGTTGGCTGTTACCTTGGGAAGGCAGATTGTTAGCCAACCGTGAAAAAGAGCTTCTGAGAATCGTTACCTCAAAGTGCGAATAAGTCGAGTGACTAATTTATGGGACTAGAAAAGAAAGCACGACCCGAGAGCTTAGACTTCTTCTTGGCCGCGATAGCGCCGGTTTTCATCATCGGCATGATTGGGTCGCTTGTCTATTTCGTGATAACGGTTTGCTACCAAGGATCCCACACCGAACGTTTGATGTGGATTCTAGGACTTTACACAGTTGCTGCGGTGCTGATAGCCAGGATCGCGATCGAACAAAGTCGACAGTTGGCTTTTGCTTATATGTTCGCGCTGGCTGGAGCAACGCTGATCGTCACGCCGCAATTCTTTGTGGTGAGCGGTGCCATGGCGATCTTTAGCTTTCCAATTTTGGTCTTTCTATTGGTGATGGTCGCCGTACTTGCGGATCGGATCACGTTTGACTGTACCTCGATGAACGAGCATATGCAGAGCACCGGAGTGGGGCTTCTGCAATCACTTGGATTGGTCAAAAGTGAACGCAAGCGTTCCGTACCGCCAGCGAATTTGACGCAAGAAGCAGAAGAGGTGCCTTCCATTACCAAGAGGAGGAGGTCATCCACAAGGAGAAAGCACAATCCTGGCGTATGGGTGCTGTATTTTGCTTTGTTCGCGCTTCCCTTGTTTGGTCTGGGGCAGTTGGTAATCCATAGCCCTACGGATCGACGATGGGCCTTTACTTATCTGTTCTTTTACCTTTTGAGTTCATTGTTCTTATTGGTCTTGATCTCGCTGCTGTCGCTGCGAAAGTACTTGCGGGAACGGGGTGTTCCAATGGAGACGGCGTTTGTGGTCCGTTGGCTTGCGATCGGTATGACGAGTGTCTTTGTAGTCCTTTTTGTCCTTTCACTCTTGCCGATCCCTGGCCACTCGCTGCTATCGATGGAATTGCCATTCCGTATTTCGAGTCGAGACGACTTAAAGGCCAGCAAATGGGGATGGGGCCGGGAAGGGGCCGAGGGAGATGGACCGAAACAAGGAGAAGGAGAGGCTCAAGACAAACCGGGCGGAACCAAAGATGGCAAAGGACCGGACGAAGGAGGGGCTCACGTAGGCGACAAGCAAAAGGAGGGCAAGTCTGACGACGAGAAGGCGTCAGGTGGTGGCAAACAAAAGGGGGAAGGCAAGCCAGACGGCGATGGCAAAAATGAGGGTGATGAAAAGCAAAGCCAAGCCGGCGATGAAAAGCGACCTAAAGGCGAAAAGACGGATGTCAATCCCAGTGACAAAAACAAAAGCGAGCAGGGTAACCATCAACCCTCGGCGGACGACCAGAAGCAAAACAACGGCCGAAAGGAAAACAAAAACCGACAAGCCGAGGCGAAACAACCACCACAAGAAAACAAACGAGAGGGAGAACAACCGCAACCACAACCCACCCCTCAGTCGCTATCGATCCAATGGAATCTTTCGGCTGCATTGCAATGGCTGGTGATGATCGCGTTGGTGATCGCGGCGGTCGTCTATAGCATCATATATCGAAAGGAGTTATTGGTAGCTTATAAATGTTTTCTAGATTGGCTTGGCTCCTTGTTTGGAGGCAAGAAAAAGTTACATGTATCGAATAGCCAATCGATCGAAGAGGCTACGCTGCTTGAGGATTTGTATCCTCCGTTTCGCACGTTTGCGAATCCATTTGCCAATGGCAATGGATGGACGCGTGAGCAAGTGGTACGTCACATGTATCGTGCGATGTTGTCGTGGGGATACGAGCATCGCATTGTTCGGCGCGAAGACGAAACGCCAGAGGAGTTTATGAGGCGGTTGTTTCGTCGTTTTCCCGAGCAGCAAGAGTCGCTATCAATGCTAGGCATGCTTTACAATCGCATCGCCTACGCGCGAGGCAAGATCTCCACTGCCGAGTTAAAGCCGATGACAGAGCTGTGGCAATGGTTAGTAGCGAAAACAGTGTAGCACGGCACTCCGTGCCGTGGATTCCAGCCGCACATGTCCCAAACGACCAGATATTTTAAGATGGGTGAGTGAATTAAGTTTCATGACGACGCAACTTGAGGTCTCTAGAATGAGATCGCTCTAGAATTGCGGCTTCCACGAGTTGCAGCTGGTTGTTTCTTAGCATTAAAATCAATGCATCGAATTCATTGACGCACGTCGGTCACAGCACGGAGTGCTGTGCTACACTCATTCGTCGCAGCACGGAGTGCTGTGCTACACTTTGGCAGACTCAACATGCCCGAAGATTCTCCTCAGTTTAATGCCTTTGACCCGGAGGCTGAAGTCGATGTTTCCGCTCGTTATATGCCGCATTGGTTTCAACCTGGTGTCGCCACTTTCTTCACGATGCGTACTCTCGACTCAATGCCTCGCGAGGTCATCGAGCTATGGGATCGACAGCAGCGAGATTGGCTGCATCGCCAAGGATTCGAAATCGATAATGCGATTGAATTGCCGCACAGGAAACAACTACCCACCGAGCTACAGAACCCTTTTCGCAAAATGCGAGATCGGTACTTTCATTGGCATTTGGACGCTTGCCACGGTGCATGCCATTTGCGGCGCCGCGACCTCGCAGACGAGGTTCTCAAGTCGCTTTGGCACTTCAATGGCACTCGCTACGAAATCGATTGCGCTATCGTCATGCCAAACCACGTACATTTGATCGCCATGTTCTATTTGCCCAAAACATGTCGAGTACAGTACACTAGCTGGCGGCGTTTCACTGCAAAGGAAATCAATAGTCGGATCGGTCAGAAAGGCTGCTTTTGGCAAGGTGAACCATTT
>JANLRK010000324.1:0-2806 GCA_031361585.1 Pirellula sp.
CGCGTTTGCGACTTGCTCGTGTTTGGTCTTCGACTCAATGGCGGCGCAACATGCATGGCACCGCGACGCGTCTTTGTCCCCAAAAAATCATCTGAGGTTTTTCATCGTTTGTTGAAACAGAGGCTCGATAACCCACTGCAAAAAAGCTGGACGACCAGGCTTTCGCCTCAAACCTACCAACAATTGTGGGACGGCATCGAAGAAGCGATTCGGATGGGAGCAAGCGTGTTCTCGGGAGAACAACGATGTCGCAAACCTGCCACCGCCAATCAACCCGCTGGGCCAATAAATTGTGGCCATCTTGTCCTTACCGATGTCACTACCGACATGCGATTGTGTGCAGCAGAAATATTTGCGCCGCTCGCAATGATTATTCCAGTGGACGACTGGTCGGACGCTTTGAGAGCAGATTCTCGGTGCCCGTATGCGCTCACCGCCTCGATTTTCGGACCCATGGAAGACGCACTAAGAATCGTCAAATTCGTTTCGGCGGGATTTGTGACCATCAACGACTTGATCGTACCGACGGTGGACCCAAGATTGCCGTTTGGCGGAAGAGGAGAAAGTGGTTTTGGCGTGACGCGAGGCAACGAAGGGCTCTTGGAAATGACTTTTTCGAAGGTCGTTTCGACCCGATTGGGCTCCTGGTTGCCACATGCAAAGCTGCCCGAACCCTCCGATGAGGAGTTACTAGACGGCCTGCTACAATTCAGCCACCACCATTTGCTCAAGGTCAGATTAAAGGGTCTGCTGCAAACCGTGCGAGCTGCCTTGTCCCAACGAAAAACCCATAGCAATCGCGATCGAAATTCGCAGGCACCAAATCCTAAATTACCATAGCTTCAAAATCGAATTGAGATAGACATGATAGAGCGTTCTGCAAGAGTACTTCGTATCGGGGTCGTGGGGGGAGGCTTAGCCGGACTCGCTGCGGCATGTACGCTCGCAGCTCGCGGTCACAAAGTCACCATATTGGAAAAGAACGAGTGGGTGGGCGGCAAAGCGGCAGTGCTAAATCAAGATGGTTTTCGGTTCGACATGGGACCGACTATCCTAACCTTGCCGTCGGTGCTGCATCGCATTTTTCGCGAGGCCAATCGCAGGTTGGAGGACTACATGCATTTGGTCGCGCTCGATCCTCAGTGGCGTTGTTTTTTTGATGACGGCGGCGTACTGGATCTCGTTCCTGACCTCGCAAAGATGAAAGCCAACTTAGAGAGATTTTCTCCAATTCCCAATGTGGCTCAAGGCTACGAGCGGATCATGCAGATCTCCAAGCGCTTGCATGAAGTGTACAACAAGTTCTTTTTTTGGAGAAGCGTAGGCGGAATCTCAGATACGATGGAGGTTGGAGGAGCGTTCTCGGCTACCGTGCTAAAGGACGTGCTAAGTCTTCGGATGGGCCGCTCGGTTGCAGGCTTGGTCCGATCGTGCGTTCCCGATGCCAGAGCCGCTCAAATGATCGATCACTTCACGCAATACGTCGGCTCCTCCCCCGAAGCGTCACCAGCGGTGTTGTGTGGTATCGCACACATGCAAACCGAAGAGGGCGTTTGGTATCCAATGGGAGGTACGCGTTCAGTACCCGAAGCCCTTGCAAAGCTAGCAGTCGAATTGGGGGTAGACATCAAGACTCAAATCGATGTCGCATCGATCGATTCGGATGGCATGGCAGTACGCGGCGTTACTACCACATCTGGCGAGAAATTTGAGTTTGATGCTGTCGTATCGAATTGCGACGCAGTTCGTACTCATCGCGAGTTGATGAAGGGAACAGCCACCGACAAAAAATTTGAAAAGAGACGCAGCTACGAACCCGCTTGTTCAGGTGTCGTTATCTATCTTGGTTTGAAGGAAAGATACGAACATATTTTGCACCACAATTTTGTATTCTCCAATGATCCTCACGAAGAATTCGACTACATCTACAAGCAGGGAAAGCCGGCTCCCGATCCAACGGCCTACGTTTGCGCACCTGCCGCGACCGAACCCGGTGTTGCACGGCTCGGTGGCGAAGCGCTCTACATTCTGGTTCACACGCCTTATCTGCGACCCGATCACGATTGGTCCAGGATGTTGCCAGCCTACAGAGAAGTGATTTTGGATAAACTGGAGAACACGGCTGGCATGAAGGGAATTCGCGACCGAATCGTGACCGAAAACTCGCTGACTCCCGACGGGATTCATAAACGCTATCGTGTCTTAAACGGAGCTATTTATGGACTCGCCAGTCATGGTCGGTTCCTGGGTGCATTCAAGCCAGCCAATCGCTCACGCGATCTCAAGGGTCTCTATCTTGCGGGTGGTGCAGCCCATCCAGGTCCTGGCATGCCGATGGTGATGATGAGCGGTTGGATCGCGGGCGACACGCTCGACAACGACGTCCAAAGCGGCAAACTCGCCGCGGTTTGAAATGTTGACGATTACAAATCCTCGGAGTCAGCGGAACGTCCTGATTCGATTGGCCGTCATACTACTTGTTAGTATCGCGGTGCCTGGTATTTGTATCTTCATTGGGATCCACGTTAGTCTTCGTAGGGCTGCAAACGCTCTCGAGAATCGCAAAGCGGCGCTGCGTGCCAGTGGGGTCCCTCTTGACGACGAGAGTTTAGACACTTGGTACAAGCTGCGAGCTACCGAGGAAGACTCAGCAGAATGGTTGGCAATCTTTGAATCCGATGAATTCATGAGGGCGACAGAACGAGTTCGTGTTCTTTCGTCGACCGAAAACGATGCAGCGATTGCCGACTGGCCTGATGGAGTAAGGTGTCGTGAATTCCTTGCCGAGACGCGTCATTTGCGCAAA
>JANLRK010000336.1:0-6775 GCA_031361585.1 Pirellula sp.
CTGTAGCCAGCCTTTGGCATAAGCCCAGTCGTTGTCGGCAGTTGCAACGGATACGCCGAGTGCTTCTGCAGTTTCGTGCCTTGTCATCCCGGCAAAAAACCGTAGCTTAACCACCTGAGCGGCGCGAGGATCGTGCAATTCTAGCCGGCCCAAGGCCTCGTTTAAGGCGAGAATGTCCAGGTCAGGACCATGCAATTCGGGTTCAATATCCGAGAGATTGAGTCGATTTTGTTTGCCACCCGCTTTTGGTCCTTTTTTGCGACGAGCTTGCTCCACCAAAATGCGCCTCATGGCTTCAGCAGCAGCGGCAAAGAAATGGCCGCGGGAATCCCAGTGCTGGGCCTGATTGATATCGACCAGTCGAATGAATGCATCATGCACCAGGGCCGTCGCCTGCAGCGTCTGTCCTGGCTTTTCTTGAGCTAATCTCGCGGCCGCCAGCTTTCGCAGTTCTTCATAAACCAGCGGTAACAACTGTTCTGCCGCTGACGGATCGTTGTTTTCGATTTGCGACAAGATGCGGGTTACATCGGACATAGTTGATACTCATAGTGCGATTAAAGGCAGGTGCCATTGTAACTGCACTTCGTAGGCGAGTTTCTCCGAGACTCGCATCAATCAGCGTTTCGGAGGAGACCGCTGACTAAGTAGCAAAAGGATTCCTGAGGATGATCGGCGAGTTGAAATCAATTGAAGTAATTTTGAATGGACGCCGACGTTTCCGACGTTTCCAACGAATTCAAACAGTGGTAAGTTGCAAACATCGAATACCTCGACGACGGGGCAAGCACGGGGTTCGACAGGAAGATTTTACGACAGGAAGATAAAATCTACTCGTAACCTGAAAATTTTCGACCTGTACGATTGAAATTGAATTTACCTATGCAATCTATTGAGCCTGAGGCTGGAGTGTTAAAAGTTCGGTATTTACGCAAGCGGACTTTGACCAACTTGCTACTTAGTCAGCGGTCTACGGAGGAGACGCTGCTACGCGGTCGCACCTGAAGGGTGCGACTAAGGATTTTGATACTCGGGCTTGTGGATCGGATTCCTTGGGAATCAGCCATTGCATGTAGTTTGAGACACGCAACGCCGATTGATCATCACTGCTGCGATTCGCCGCATCGAGTTGCCGACGGGACTCTACTACACTCTGCAACGCTTTGACATAAAGCGACAAGTCTGCACCGCATCGACGGCATTCCGATTGAGCATCCTGTTTGGCACGACAAACAGGACACGCAAATCCCAGCAGCTTAGGTCCTGATTGCATAGCTGGACTTGTACGATCCAAATTCGATTCGTCTATCATGCTAGATAAAATAATAAGTCCTCTAACTCTGCTTCTAGTCCTTCCAACAACTCCTCGTCGTTCGATTGCTCTGCGCCTTCAATCAACCCAATCAATCGATCGATGTCTGCGGCATCTTCACCTGATTTGGTGGTGCGAATCGACCTAGCTCGTTTCAGGATTTTCGTTCGTCTTGGTTCGGGATCCGTTCCGTCATCGACCCGAAGGAGTGTGCCGGTTTCCACCTCTTGAACCCATTCTATAGGACGTCCCTCTTCATCTTCGTCGATCGAACCAGATGTGTCGACGGTTGAACTGAACCCATCGGAATCCCGAAACATGGATTCCATTCGTTCTTCTATCGCTTGCTGGCTTTTTTCCCCCATCTGCGAAAGTGCATTGTCGATTTTGAGCTTTTTGGTAATGCCCGATTTTCGTTCGATGGCGGTAACCGTCAGCGTGCCATCCAACGTGAGATCGAACCGAACCAAAATTTCGCCATCTGAATCTTCGTTTCGGTTGAGCCCCTCAAGCAAAAAGCGTCCGATCGATTGATTGCGACTCAATTGCGAACTTTCACCTTGAAAGACATGCACGTCGACAACTTTTTGATTCGGCGAAATCGTTTGGAAGATATCTTCATATTTGGCTGGAAGCGGTGCGTTTCTGCAGATAATAGGTACGAAAACGAGTTCCGGATTATACGGTGAGCCCGACAAAGCAGAGACTCCCAACGTGTGCGTGGCGACGTCGATCAGCACTGGGCCAACAGAGTGTCCATCCTGCATTGCCGCTTGAGTTGCAGCCCCGAGGGCAACCGCCAAATCCGGATTCACCGACCATTTAGGATCGCGTTGAAATTCCTCTCGCAATCGGCGTTGAACCAATGGGGTACGGGTCGACCCCCCCACCAAGATCAACTCGTCCAATTGGCTTGTAACCAAACCCGCGTCGCGGATGGCGTCGTCCACACAGGTTATCGTGCGTTCCACTAAGGCTGCGATCAAATCCTCGTATTCATGGCGAGTGATCTCAATGTCGAGATTGACAGGACTGCCATTTACGGTCGCAATAAATTCTTCGGAAATGCGAACCGCGCCAGACGACGAGAGCTCACACTTCGCACGCTCACAAGCCTGAATCAATCGCCATCTCGTCGTACTCTGCCCCATCAAATCGAAATTGTGCTGATTGAGGAAAACATCCGAAACATGTTTACTCAGTAACTCGTCAAAATCGTCGCCGCCCAATTGAGTATCTCCCTTGCTACTCAAGACTTCAACAACCCCATCCTCAACTCGCACAATCGAAACGTCGAAAGTACCACCCCCCAAATCGTAGACAATCAAATGACGCTGCTCGGCGGTGCTAGAGTGATAAACCAAGCTGGCCGCTGTCGGTTCATTGATAATTCTTTCAACGGTTAGGCCTGCGAGTTGTCCAGCTTCCCGAGTCGCTTGGCGTTGATTCTCATCGAAAAAAGCGGGAACCGTAATGACGGCTCTGGTAACGGAAGTGCCAAGAAACGATTCAGCTCGCTGCTTCAATCGACGCAGGATCATCGCGCTGATTTCTTGAGGAGAGAATTTTTGATCTGCCATCGAGACTTGCACGGCCTGGCCCATTCGGCGTTTTACCGAGGACACCGTTCTGTCAGGGAAGGCCGCCAACTGGTTCTTTGCAGCGTTGCCAACAATCAATTTGCCATCAAGCGTCAACCCCACCACCGACGGAAGTATCGACGTGCTATCTTCTTCGATGACTTGAACTTTGCCATCTCGGTAGACTGCCACCACGCTGTTGGTGGTCCCAAGATCGATGCCGATGATCGTTGATTGCTGATTTTCCATGTTCATTTTGTTTCGTAGAATAGGCTGTCGGCCAGTAGGTGTTTGTGATGTTGACAGGCCCGCAGCCTGCTGTGCGTTTTTAATTCGCGATTCGAACCTCGGCGCAACGCAACGTATTGTTGCGCCATAGATACAGCGGGCGAAGCTGTTGTGCAACGTGTGAGCTGGGAACACTAGGGGCAACGATCATATCAATGGCATTCATCGTCTCCGCATCAAAAGCTTTATGTAGAACATTCACTCGCTCAATTTCGAACTGCTTCATCAACCGATGCACTCTCGCGAGCAGCAACTCCAAGCCTCGATGCGAAGCGTCCTGACTCGGTTCCGATTTTTTTTCTGCTTCGATCGCTTGCGCAAGTCCGGCGCGGAGTTCCTCAAGCCAACGTCCCGCAAATGTCCTCGCAATCCAAGGTGCCTTCGCCACCAGTTCATCATATCGTCTCAAAACGCACCTTTCGGAAAGCGCGATGACTGGCCTTTGAATGACCGACTCAATGGCTCGTTGCAAACTTTCCTCAATGTCTGCGATAGCCTCAGCCATCTTGCGGCTCTCGGAGGCACCATTCTCGCTCTGTGAGGTCGGTTGCGATGCGATTCGTTGTTCCAATCGAATAAACGTATCTTGCAAAGACTGTTGGAGTTCGCGTCCTCCACGCACCTGTAGCTTCAGTTCATGCCGTAGGGTTGTAAATGCCTCGACAATATCCATTGCACCGAGAAGTTCAAAAGGGTGCTCAGTCGCTTCTGCGGCCTGACGGGCACTCGCAGTCGAGTCGGGAACCTGGCTGGTTGCCATATTATGCATTGCTCTTTCATTCATAGGTAGTTTACTCTTGATTTCCTAACGCCAGCAAATTGAGAGTTGCCAGCCGGGGTCGCACCTTCTCCGCTTGCGCGATGACGGCCTCAAGGTCGGGTTTGTCTCGACTGAGGGTCAACAGTGCGGTCGCCTGCGCCATCGGGTCATTGAGCATTTGGTACGCCGCATGAATATCTCGAAATTTGTCCGGATCGCGGTCGGGTGGATGTTGACGAACTAGATTAAGGTAGGCCTTGCGAAGTTCTTCGGCTGGTGCGTCCGGCTTCACTTCCAGTATTTGATGTGCATTGCTAAAAGTAACACTCATTTTCGAGACCCGCTTCTGCTTGCTTCGCGTTTTTTCTTTTCGAGTTCTTTTTCACGCTGCTTTCTAACGGCCTTTCGCTCCTCTGCTTTCATAGTTGGCGATGGTTGCGCGCCTATTTCTTTATCCTGGACCTTAGCTTGGATGAGGTTTTCCAAACCCAGTTTGTCGATGTCATTTCGGAGTGCCATTACGAATTCCATCGCGTCCATCATGGAAAGACCATGGTTTGGAAATAGCTGCCCAATCGATTGAAGGAATTCGTCGGGCTCATCTTGGGGCGAAATGGAGCGGACGATGTGGTGTAGTGCGACCATTCCAGTTGGTCCCAGCTTCAAAAAAACTCTGCCCACAATCGGTGGCACGCTGGAGACTTTATCGTCCAAATTGTCTTCGTCTTCCTGGTCTTCGTCTTCCTCAAAAAACGAACCACTCAAACGTGCTCGTTTGGCGCGGCAGTTTGGACAATCGCACCTGTCGTCGTCGGATTCATCTTCATCTTCATCGTCATCGTCATCGTCATCATAGAATTCATCGTTGTCATCATAGTTCGACCCAGAACCAAACGTCTTGCGCAGCTCGTTCTTAGCTTTCGCTTCAGAAATGATATCGTTTGCATCGTCTGCCGCCGTATCGAACATATATCGATAGAACGCATCTTTCTCCGATCTCGCCGCTTCTTGCGCTAGCGTGATAAGTGGTTCGTAGTCGACCATGCGATAGTCTGGAAAGTGGTCCAATTCAGTTAGCCACGCCAGCACAACTGCTGCCATTCGGGGTTCGTTCATGGCCAGTTTCTTTATGGTTGGTGTTGGCGTATAGTCATTCCCGAGTGGCCAAAACCGATGGTGAGCTCCCCATGAATAAGCATCCATCTGCGTTGCAGTGAGCTTTCTATCGCTTTGAGACTTAATCTTGTCCGCGAATGCTCTACCAAACTTGCTTGCCTGCAGTCGATAGCCTTTATGTTTTAAACCCGTTCGCACTAAGTCCCAAAAGAAGGAACCAATGGAAAAGAGGTCTGCCAACTCGATCTTGCTTGCGTTTTCCGCCTGGTTTTCAACGACCGTTCGGAACGGCTTCAAATCGGTGCTAGGAATATTCATCTGTTGCAAAGCCGCAAACGTCATGACCTCGCCAACAAAGTCGCTGGTCATTTGCTCTTTGCGTGCAGCCACCGTTAGTTCGGTGAACTTCGCTTGATCGCCACGTCGCAAGGCTATTCCTGCCCTCAAAAAAGGTAGCCAATTTCGATTTAGCCAAGTAGGCCATAGCGTTTCGGCTTCGTCCAGTGCCTTGTCTGCCAAGAGTAAATCGGTCTTTCGCCGACTGAGCCGCATGGCTTCTCGCAGCTTCAATTTCCAAGGTAACGCTTTGGCGAGCGGATCTTCCAAACGTTGACCTCCAAGTTGCTTTACCAGCGCATTGGCCTTTTCCAATTGATCTTCGTCTAGATAAAAATCGATCAATTCAAGCGTTGTTTCTACGTCATCCGGAAGATTTCGAACCAGCTGTTCCTTGGCGATGATTAATTGCTTTTCCAATTTCTCTTGTTCGGACTTGGATACTCGGTAGTTATCAACTTGCGACTCCAGAGAGTTGACAAGTCTTTCGTGAGCCAGACGATAACTTGGATACCTTTGAATGGCTTTCCGCAGCAGATCGTCTATGCGTTTGGAGTCGATTTCGGGTTCGCGAAATGAAAACGGAAAATACGAACGTTCATTCGAGCTAATTTTTAATTCTGCTCGAATGAGAAATATTTTGCAGGCCAATGCGTCTCTTAATTGCTCCGGCAAATGGGATAGTTTTGGTAAGTCTTGTTCGAGGTACGCGATGGAGGCTTTCTCCGCCATACTTTGAGCACCTTCAAACTTGAGCGCATAAAGCATTCGAGTTCGATTCCATCTGGGATCATTTGCTGCGCCTGGAACCACTTTTACGAGACGATCAAATACCTCCATGTCGCCTTGATCCATAGCCAAGCTCATACATGCGTGACCGACTCTTGACACGAATTCGAGATCCAATTTTCGAAATTCGTTTATCCAAGTCGAAAGCATCGCGCTTTGAGAAACCGAGAAAGTGGTATCTGGATTGCGATGCTTTACCTTGGCGATAGCGAGGGCTGAATCAACTGCATTTTTTCGAAGCCTGAGTGTTTTGGCATGTTCGACGAGCAATTCTGAAACAGGTGACAAATCGCCCTCCAAGGGTTCGGCAGCTTCGGCGAGCAGCAACGTGGTGGCGATTCGAGCCGGACGGCGAGTGCGATCCAACCGGGTCCAGTTTTGGCGCGCAGTCTCCAAATCGCCCGAATAGAATGCTTGTAATCCTCGAACGAATAGACGCCAATCGGACAGTGGACTACTTCTGCCAATATCCTTTAGCTTCCCAAGCGCATCCTCGAACTTTCCTTGGCTGGTCAATTCGAGCGCTTCACCGACATTGGTAGCTTCGATCTGTAGCTCCTCGGAAATTTTTAGACGGCAGTCCTTATTGAAGAC
>JANLRK010000393.1:0-3491 GCA_031361585.1 Pirellula sp.
TAAAAATTTTCCGAGCGTGTGCAGAGTTAATTGAATCAACAAAAAGAGGCATGCATACTGAAGATCTATACAAAGGTACCATGTGCCAGCCGACAGGTTTCCGAGTCCCAAAACGTCTTGCAGGAAGAATACATGGGCTAGCAATTGCCACCATGAAAAGGAATCGATCAAAGGTGGATGCATGTCGCGACCTAACATCGACCAAGATACTCCGATTAGGAACAGCAGCATGACCAGATAGGGTGGGGCTAGGCGCATGTATCGCAATAAAATAGTCCACAAGGCCTTTTGCCAAGCAATCGGCCGATTGGGCATGGTTATCGCGAGTGCAAAGCCACCGAAAACAAAGAACATGTGGACGACAAACAATCCGTAGTTGTAGATCCCATACATTAGGCTTGGCGCGAATTGATCCGCCACTTCCGAATGTGGAGAATACTCACAAAAATGATGACCCACGATAACACAAGCAGCCAAGCCTTTGCAGGCTTCAAGCAATTCAAATCTCTGACCAACCTCAACATAGCTTGATCGTTCGCTGGAGCTCTCCAGTTCGATGGGTACATCGAGACGACCTTGAGATGGAATAAGAATGGCCATGGGTCCGAATTCTGGACAAAGAATGCCAAGAGAATGAAAGATCTTGTTAGAATATCTAAGACAGCGCTGATTTCAAGCAGTTTGGTTTGGTTCTCACCAAATCGATTCCTTTCCTACTTAGGTGAGCGACAGTCTGAAATCTAACTGTAGCCGTCATTGGTCAAACTCCGGTGACGCCCCCGCCAACCATGGAAATCGAACCAATGAAATGCGAAGATAACTTGCCGACGTCGAAGGGTGGTGGAATTTGTGTTTGGGATCATGAAGAATATCTGCCGGAACGTGTAGCCAATCGCACCTTGGCATGGTTGAGGCAGCGAGTAACGCCTGAGTGGTTTGATGTCGCTGTCGTCCAACTTAGTCAACGTCATGAAATGCGCTTCGCATTGAAAAAGGACGTGTATGATCGATGGACTCCAGCAGGGGATACACTGCAGTTGTCTGAAAAGCTTTCCTTGTCAAGTCGTGCCCGTAGCGACCTTGAAAAGGAAATCCTCGTTGCGATGTTAGCAAGCCCTGTCGTTTTCGAGTTCCCAAGTTTGCAGGAATTAGAATCTCACGTTCGCGTCCGATGTAACATTGTCGAGGCTGCAACAAAAACCTTTCTTTCTTTTGCTGCTTACGAAGCGGAACGCCCGTTGGAATATTGGGAATACGATTCGGATCGAGGATTTGTAGTTCGCCCAGGCAAATCCATCATCGAGGCACTTCGGATGGCAACGCAACCAACTGAAATGGAGTCGGCATATTCCTTTTCATGTTATCGAGCCTCGGAATATATAGTGGCATTGGGACTTGCGGAGGAGGCTCGCGGTTGCAATCTAGAGCTCCTCAATCGACTTCAACTTCAAGCCGAAACGAGGGCGATTAGATCGGGGGAGTTCCATCAGGTCTTCATGAAAGAATATGGATCGCGAGAAAGTCCAATACCTCCCAAGTATTATGTTCCCGGTGATCGCGTCTGGTTTCGAAATCCCGACGCAGCTTCCTCCGATGCGATGGGATTCGAAGGCTCTTGGGTCTTTTACCTTGGACGTGGGCTATTTTCCGACTTCTGGAAACGCAACAAAGCCTTCACTCTACAATCCAAAAGCTTGGAGATTTACCATTGGCGAAATGCAACCTATCGCGACAACACTGGCGAGCTTCGCATCGACGAAAAGGTCGTACAATCACACGTTGAGTCATCGCTCAGAAATCCAGCTGAACTTGAAAGCATTCTGCAGACCATGGAAAAGCTGCAAGATCCGCGAGGTGTGTATTTAGACGGGGGTTGCATCGATCCTACCCGTGAATATCCAAGATGGGTTCGACCCTGCACAACCGACATTATATTGCCAGATGTAAAGTGCGCGTCCTAGATGATTGGCAGACAGAAATCTAACTGTAGCATGGTCCCCTGGGCCGTGTGAAGGATTTCGACGAGGCACTGCCAGCGCAAAGTCACTCTCGGCAAGAGTGACCTACGGTAGGTCGCGCACTTCGCTAGCCTTACGCTTGCGTTATCTGTTTGAGGTCATTCGAACTCTTGGGCGGATGCCGACGGTTTCGCTGCCGCACATCATTTGGCAACACCCCTCTTGAATCATCACTTGCAAACGCATGGTTCGCTGAAGAAATCGAGTTGCTGAGTCTACTTCGCCGCAGTCCAAATCGATGACCGTCAGGTTCTTTGAACGGGCCATCGAGCTCTCGTTCTTGCTCCACCAAACCTCCGCTGAATTGCCGCTGTAATTAACGATGATAACGTGCTGCGCTCGACCACAGGCTCTGCGTATGGCCGCTTCATCAGGTTGCCCAAGTTCGATCCATTTTTCAATAATGCCCGTGTAGTCGCGCTGCCAAAGATCGGGATCTTCTTCGCTGCTCAAGCCGCGTCCAAATTCAAGGCGTTCGTCTGCGAAAAGGGAAAACGCGATCAGCCGCGCCATCAAGCGCCGATCGTTCTCCGACGGGTGCTGTGCCAAAGTAAGACTATGCGTCGCATAGTAGCCGCGATCGATATCGCTGATCTCTAATTCAGCTTTGTACACAGTCGCCTTGGTAGCCATGAAAAGTCCGCAGTTAAGCCAAGATCGCTAGTATCGTTTCTGCCCGATACGCAACATAGCCTAACGACTCATTTCGGAAAAGCGCTCTGGACTTTGATTGCCTCAACCGGCTACTTACCTAAATCCCTTTCGGGATAAAACCAAAAGTTGAGCGGAGTGTTTTGCATGGAATTGGAAACCATCGTTTTCGTTGGGTGAGCTAGTGGGACATCAGCCAATTTTCAGTCGAACTTTTAGCTCGTTTAGCGGCAGCGCGTTTATAACATTTTCAGGAACTACGCCAGCGCGTCGTGCTTGGGTGATGCCGAATTTCATGAGGTCTAAGTTCGAAATGCTGTGCGCATCGGTATTGATTGCGATCACAACTCCAGCTGCGATGGCGGCTGCTGTGTTGATATCGTTCAAATCCAATCGCGAGGTCTTCAAGCGCGACCCGACCTTCTTTCCGGAGGCTCCGACGCTTGATGCCTATGCCAGCCTGCTCAAAGGCGTAGGAACGCGGGAGCCGTTTGTCCATTCCTTGTACAACAGCTTCATCGCGGCGATGGGCGCAACCTGCGTCTCGGTGATCATTAGCATTTTTGCTGCGTATGCGCTGACGCGGCTGCGCTTCAAGGGGCGCGATACGTTTTCCGGTCTGCTTTTCGGTTGTTATGTTTTTCCCGGCATCCTGATGTTCATTCCGCTCTACATGCTGTTCCAGACCTTCGGTCTGCTCGATACGTTCTGGGGGCTGATCCTCGCCTATCAATTGTTTGGAATTCCGTTCGCCACCTGGATGCTGCGCTCCTATTTCATCACCATTCCTCCCTCGCTGGAGGAAGCGGCGCGGATCGACGG
>JANLRK010000441.1:0-7845 GCA_031361585.1 Pirellula sp.
TCATTGCGAATATCTCCCGAATGGATTGGTTAAAATCACCCTAAATGTTGATCAGGATGTGGCGTATGGAGACGCCTGTGTAAGTCCTAAGTTGAAACACGTTGCATTTCATCCGAAAACCCACACGCTACCCTGCTGAACGTCATTAGGGGTTGCTAGTGGCTGTGTCGGGAGTCTGATCAGGCCCTCTCAATCACACGGACTCGCAACAGTAGCATCGGAAAGCGTGCACCAATGATTCATAACTCTTTAAAATCATTCGATTTATTGGTCGTATTCAAGCGGCTTGTTGGGCGCTTTGAGCACAATCGTTACAATGAGAACGGTTTTCCTGATCGTTAGTGTTTTCCACATTGTCGCGACCGCATTTCGATGATACAAAAAATAGTGCTGTCTAACTTTATGGCTCATGCTCATACGGAGCTTAAGCTGGCCGATGGGCTGACCGTATTGGTTGGGCCTAATAACATCGGAAAGAGCACGGTTGCGGTCGCGTTGAAAATTCTGGCACGCAATACCAACTCGAACTTCGTGATGCGACACGAACAGAAGGAATGCTCGATCTCAGTCGAAACGAGCGACGGATACTCTATTCAATGGATAAAGCGAAAGAGCCCTAGTTACTTAATCAACGGCCAGGCCAAAGACCGCCTTGGGCGCGGTGGTACTCCACCTGAATTAGATGAGACCTTGAGGCTCGCCCCAGTTGAGTTCGAGGACAAAGACTTCGAGCCTCATTTTGGCGACCAAAAATCCCCAATATTCCTCATCAACCGCCCACCCAGCCAAATCGCCCAATTCTTTTCTACAACCTCGGATGCCGAGAAACTGGTGGCCATGCAACGCATTCACCAGAGGCAGCGCAGCGAGGCTCAAAACACTGCAAAAATGCTTTCGGGGAAAAACGTTGCGATTCAACATTCGCTCGACGCACTTGAAGACCTGCCAAATATTGAGTCCGAATTCGTAAGTTTGGAACGTGAAGCACTATCCCTTGAAAGCTTAACTAGCGAAATCGCCGACTTAGAGAAATTGATTAGATCCTACGCGGGGGTGGCTCGTGAACAGCAGTTCGAACTGCATCGAACAATGTGTTTGAAGAAATTGCAGCCGATGCCAGTGATTCAGCCAACGGAGCATTTAGAAAGCGTCGCAGCCCAGTGGGACTCCACCGTACGAAATCATCATCGTTTTGAAGAAACAATGCAAACGCTTTCGGATCTTGATGTCACGCCGACGATAGACGATGAAAGGCCTCTAGCGACGATAGCCAGTGACCTAGGAAATGCCTTCGAAAGATTCGAATTCTGGCGCGAGAGTCTGGTCGCCAGCGCGGAGCTCATTCCCCCAACTCAATTCACCCCAACAGACCATCTCCAATCGGCGGTTGACTCCATCAAGCGACTGCAGACCGAATTAAAAAGGCTGTTTGAAATCAAACACGCCGCTTCGGGCTTGGCAGAATTTCCCACCCTCCTACCTGAGGATGCAATCGAAGACATGATTCGAAATATGAACAATGTGTTCAGCGACAATATGCGGCTAGACGCATTCCTCGCCATACTATTAAAGCTCCACCCAGTCCCAGCTTCTCCTGATGATTCGCCGCTGAACGACGCGATACTTGCAATGGAAAAAACGACAGAGCAATTTGCGAAAAATCGGTCGCTGTTAGAAAATGTCCAACAGTCCATAGCGGCTCTTGAGTTCGAGGCCGAGCAATGGTTAAGCACGAAACCCACTTGCAATGCTTGCGGCGCCGAGCTATCAGCCGACTCGATCCGTTCAAAAATGCATAGACACGGGCAGACCCATGACTTGTGACTCCGAGCCTAATGACGTTTCCATTTTTGTTGAAGTCAAGCAATTCTCTGGACTGTTGTTCATAGGCGATCCGCATGTCGAGGGTCGCACACCAGGCTTCCGACGCGACAACTATCCTGAGACGGTATTGGCAAAATTAAAATGGTGCATGGAATACAGTGAACAGCAGAATCTACAACCGATATTACTCGGTGACATCTTCGACAAGCCGCGAGACAATCCCAATTGGCTTTTGTCGCGAATGTTGGACATCCTCGATGGCCGTTGCATTCCCGCGATTTTCGGCAATCACGATTGCGCGAATCCGCATTTGGACGAAAACGACAGTCTTACTCTACTGGTCAAGGCGGGCGCTATACGCTTACTGGATGAGCGGAATCTGTGGGCCTCCTCCTTCGAACGTCGGTTAGTGATTGTCGGTGGCTCCCCATATCGTTATCCCATTCCCGAACGCTTCGCCATGGATCCGCAACGGATTCAATTGTTCTTTGCCGATTCAACGAACCACTCCGATCAACAATCAAGCGATTGGATTAAGGGTATTTGCAATCCTGGTTTGGTGATTTGGCTGACCCATCATGACTTGACCTTTCCCAATCCAGACGAAGCCGTCGTGACGCACCTGAATGAACTCATTGGCATCGACTACGTAATCAATGGCCATATCCACAGGCGAGCTTCGGCTGAAGTCGTACGCGGTCAAACCACTTGGGTCAACCCTGGCAACATAGTGCGTCGATCGAGGAGCGATTCCATCCGTGGCCACGCGCCTGCCGTATTGCGAATGGATATCGCTTCCGACGGTCAATGGCTGCACTACGTAAAAATACCGCATCAAGACGCAGAACAAGTCTTCTATGATTTGGAGTCGCTGGGCATCGACGAAACCGAAACGAATCAATCCGGTTTCGTCACAGGACTTGCCATGCTCCAATCAAGAAAGACGGAATCAGGAGCTGGACTAATGCAGTTTTTGAAAGAGAATGTAAACCAGTTTGAATCGGAGGTTGCAGTCGAAATCTTGAGGCTTGCAGATGTAGTCCTTGCCGAATCAAACCAACCAAGCGAGAAACTATGACAACCAAGAAGACGAATGCGACGACCCTGCCACCTGGACAGCTGTCCATCGAACAGTTGCAATCAAAATACGACGAACTAAACCGGCGCAAGATCGAGGCTGAAACTCGCCACCGCGACGCCTCAGATCAGTTGCATAAGCTTCGCAGCCAAGCGTTGGCTACCTGGGGAACCGACGACCTAGACGAACTTAAACTCAAGCTGGTCAAACTGCAAGAAGAAAACGAAGCGCGCCGAGCCAAGTACCAGTCGGATCTTCAGAGCATTGAGTCCAAGCTTCAAGAGGTCGATGAAAAATACCAATCGCTTCGCGGATCTGGCCGTGATACCGAATAATGCGTTTCCAGCCTGTAATTAGCAGCCATCACAATGAATGGTTCAAGTCGACGTTGCGCTTACATCAATCATCGGAACGTCGCGACCGAAGTAGATTTCTCATCGAGGGAACGCATTTGGTTGAGGAAGCCATCGCCACGGGTTGGCCCCTCGAATCCATCTGTTTCGAGGAAACTTGGGCCAATCAAAGTCAATTGCTCTTGGAGCGAATCGAAGCGGATCCAAGCCGCGGCAACGTGTTGTTGCAACCTGTTACGATCGACATTATGCGACGGTTGTCTACAACCTCGACGCGGTGTTCCGTAATGGGAGTGGCTCTGGATCAAGACAATCCGAGAAGTAGTTTTTCACCCGTCTCGTTAGCGTTGGCAGTCGAGTCGTTACAGGACCCTGGCAATCTCGGTTCGATGATTCGCATCGCAGCTGCCACGGGAATTAGCCAAGTGTTCCTTAGCAACGATTGCGTTTCGCCTACCAATCCCAAAGTGCTGCGTTCTTCAGCTGGGCAATGGTTTCGTAGCCCTCCCGTTGTTACCGATTTACCGAACTTTCTTAAACGACAAGCCGCGTCCTCCGTGCAGCTCCTTGCGGCATGCATGGACGGAAAATCATATTGGGAAACCGACCTGACGCGACCGACGCTGTTTTTATTTGGCAACGAAGGGAACGGCCTAAGCTCTGAGATTCGATCGCTAGCGACCGGGGAGATCTCCGTACCCATGTCAGCCGGTGTAGAGTCACTCAATGTATCAATTACCGCCGCTCTGTTGATTTACGAAGCTCAAAGGCAACGCAAGTTTGGATCATAGGACGCTGTGCTCCGTAGTAGCCAAGATGCCCGAGCCCTTCCGCAGCACAAGGCTTGCGGGTTTCCAAAATACCGCAGCGGGGATCACACCCGATTGTACTCAATTCATTTCCAATGCGCACGTGCATCGCTTTGTTCAAGTAAGCCGCTAGCGCGGCAGTTCAGTAAGCAATCTGAATGCAGGCGCTTACGCCCCTGCATTTTCTGTAAGGTCTTTGCCTCTGGCACTTCTTTGAACCACAGTAGCTCCTTCGTCAGCGACTGTTTCTCGACGGCTTTTCAATCGTCGCAGTTCGCTGCCAAGCTTTTAAAGGAGCCTACCATGGCCAAAGACAACGATCCAAAACGACTCTCCCCTATCGCATTGCGCATGAATGAGGACTTGCAGCTTAGCGGAAAAAGTGAGCGAACTCAAGAATCCTACGTCCGCATGCTCCGAAAGTTCACCGAATTCCTCAATCGTGAACCCGATTCTGCTACCGAGGATGATCTGCGAAATTACCAGCAACAGCCGGATCGTCAAAGTGGAACCAAGTCCGGACGGCACCGGAGTTGTTACGTTCACATACCGCCCAAGCGGTACAAGCTCGTACAAGCCGATGACGGTAAGTGCCGAGGAGTTTATATGTCGGTTCTTGCAGCATGTGCTTCCGAGTGGTTTTCAGAAGGTCCGACACTTTGGCTTCGCTCATCCGCGAGCCAAGACCAGCTGGGAATGGCTGTCGATGTTAGTGACGGTAACACTGAACATGGTGTACGTCTTAACGGTCGCAGCCAAACCGCTCCTGGCGAGGCCGAGTCTGAAATGCCCTGAATGCGGAGGCGAGTTGACATGTCTTGGCTTCGTGCCAAGTGCACCTCGTCGCTTAGTCGAGTTCGACACCAGCTAGCAACTGAAAACAAGCGGTGACAAGCGGAACGGAGGGATAGATCGAGCGTTGGGCTAAGCCGCTTCGCCGTGATCCTGTGCGAATTCTACCGAGTCCGCTCGCCACGACGGTATTAGTTTAGCATTTCGGTTGCCTCTTTGGCAACTTCCTCGCGTTCGTGACTCAAAGACGCCGCGCCGGTCGTTCGCTTCGCAGCGGTTGCGCTGACCGGAATCTAGCCTATTCCTACGAAGCGATCGGACTGGCTTGGAAAGGCGGGGCGACTTTGTTGAACAGGTGGCTAGTTTCGGCTTTCGCGTTTCCGTCATCCCGATCCCATCCATTCTCGCCAGTCTGCATGCTCGGGGCCGGTGAATAACACGCGCCAACTGGGCCGTTGTTGCGATGATTCCAAATCCATCGCCGACTCGCATTTCGGACACACCTGAACGCGTGGTTGCTTCTCTTCCGATTTCTTTGCCGCTTCGGTTGGCTTCGATGGCGGAGTCGATGGCGGAATCGATACCAACGGGGATCGCAACATCCTGCATCGATCAAGGAACGACGCTTGCTGGTTGTTGCTCCAGCCACCGAAGAATCGACTCTTCGTAAATCCTTTCGGAAGGATATGAAGCGACCACAATCGTAGTGTGCGGCGTTACGTGCTTGTTCAGGCTGGCTTGGGCCGCTGCCTGTAACCACCCAATCCCTCTTGCACGTCACGGAATAAAAGAACCGTAGGCCACAAACAGCTTGGTTAAACTGACTCCACGATTTTTTCTCCTGAATCATCCAGAGTTGGAAGTCACGAACTTCCTCAGGACCTAATCCAACTGGATCTTTGCCGAAGTGCTTGGCGAACCGATCGACGTGAACCGCGACTGAATGCGATTGGCGAAGCGGTTTAGTTCAACGACTATGATGACCGAGCGGCGGCCAAAAATGTTACCATCAGGAATCGGTCGGACCGCCGCTTCGGTCCAACATTTTGTTCGTTGCCTTTTTGATCTACTACGCGTCAAAATTGAATTCAAATTGGCGAAGTGAGTTTGAATCTTGGCGTGACCACGAGAGGTCGCGACCGATCAATAGTTCGGTCATTTTAGCATGGTGGGTATTTTTCATTGCCACCAATTCAATATCGAATTTTGAGTGTGTTGCTAGATCACGAACGCCTTCAGTATCATCGTACGTCATCAAAAATTCACCGTTTAATGACGCCGTAAGTTCGAACAAGGCGGAATGGTCTAAATCACAATGACGGTACAGGCGCGATCCAGCTTTTTTGCCAGATGCGGTGTACGGTGGGTCGATGAAAAATATTGTATTGGGAGTATTCTTGTGTGCGGTCATCACGTCGATTGCATCCCCTTCGATCACGGTAAATCGGTGACGGATCTCCCCGATGGCCGCAATTCGATCGGCTAGGGTTTTAGCGTACCAGCGAGATTTCAGCCCCTTCCCATTTTCGCCAGATTTCATCAAGCTCGCGCCAGGAGCAAGAATACCACCATGGAACATTCGGTTCTTAATTATCGTACGAAAAGCAATTTCTTCGATGCATTGCGATTCATCAGCAAGAGTCTGGCGAACATTCTGCTCCGTCACTTCGAATGTCAAAATTCGATTGCGAAGAATCGGATACAGGTCTGAACAAATACATTTCCAAACAGCCACAACGTCGGGGTCTTTTTCAACGAGAATCACATGATCTGCGAAATCCTCAAAGGCGGCAGTAAGTCCAATGATTCCGCCACCAGCAAACGGTTCAATGAGCAACTTTGGTTTTCGTTCAAGACTCTTCCACCACTTTCTTGCCAAAGGGACAAGCCAAGTCTTCCCACCAGGATATCGAAAGGGGCTTCTCTTAGGAACGGACGCAACGTTTACAATGTTCCTTGTTGCCATGATCTATCCCTCTACAATTTGATCGAGAGTTGGTGCGTCTGGTGGGTTGTTATCCTCTAGTTTTTCGTCGAGTTTGTCTTGTAGTACGGCAATGAACTCTTTAATGTTTCCTGGCTCTGATTTCGTGAGTGTGATAAGTGCAGATTCGAATCCAGTGTAGACCGTACGTGTTCGGTACAGACGGTTTGTATTTGAAATTGGATCGTGTACCAGATCATAAATTAACCAAGCCATTTCGGCTTTGATTGCCGGAACCTCTTTCAGGTTAGGGAGGGTCGCGAAGAAATGCGAATCAAGAGCAACGGCCGATTTCTTTCCCCAAACATGAATGATGCCGCCCTTATAAAGCAACTGTGGTGCAAGTCGTTTCCGTGACGACGAAAGAAAATCTGGATGAGGGTAATTAACTTCCGTTCGCCAATTCATGTTGGCGTTCAATTCGGGTGATTCCATGAAGCGTTCAAACGGTCGACGTACGTTCCCGGAAATATATACCGCCTGAACCTCCAATGCTCCGAAATCCGTTATCTTCCCTCGGTCATCGTATGCGACAAGAACGACATCAATATTCCCGGCGGAACCGTCGTTCTTATCTCGCAATCTGACTTCCGTCAGTGAAGTCCATGTCGCATTTGGCTTGAAAAAGAAATTTGCAGCATCGGTCGCAATGGCCCATTCCTGCCGAAATCGGATAGGACAGGTGATGACGGTTCTCCCGTCATGAAATACCGAACAAGTCCCAAGCGGATCATTTGCCTTGTCTTTTGTACAGTTCGGTACTTTGTTGTTGAACGGGCAAAGTCTATTCAGACGGTGTCTCGCCGCAATTTCCGAATGATTATTGCATGGAAACCCGAACACTTCCGCCAGCGGATGTTGGGGCAGCGCTATTGGTTCCGTCGACTTCGGTTTGGGTGTTTCCTTTGCCATAAGCGAAAGTGTACCAAATCGCTCAGCGAAGGTCACTCGCTGTCAGAACAAGTCGCAATCGGGGATTGACACGATGTATTGGCAACGAACGGC
>JANLRK010000444.1:0-5034 GCA_031361585.1 Pirellula sp.
CAGAGTAGAGCGCACGGCCTCGCGGCGCAATTCCTGGTTCTGGCAAATTGGGATCGGCACCATTGGCCAACAACAACTTTACGATTTCCAAGTGTCCGCCCTGAGCAGCGTTGTACAGTGGAGAACCTGAACCGGGATAGTAGGTGCGACAATCGGAAATTCGATTGGCAGCGATTGGATCTTCGGCCAACAGCTCGCGCACGCGATCCACATTTCCCACCATGCAGGCGGTACACATATCCAAGTAGGCTCCACGCGATAGCAAATGCTGAAGAATGGCCTCGGGAGTATGTGGCCAATCGCGCGAGACTCGACTCCAGCCACGAAAGTGGTAGTCACCATGAAAAAGTTGTAGCGGTTTGGCTCCATCCAAACGTTGAGCCTCAATATTCGCTCCGCGCTCCAGTAGTAGGTCGATGCATTGTGGTTGCCGAGTCATTGTGGCCCAGTGGATAGGCTCGTTTGAACCATCGTCGCGCGCACTAATCCACCCGGGATGTTTTTCCAACAACTGCGTCAGCTTTTCAAGATCATGCTCACGGATCGCCTGAGCAAGCGTCTCGCCCGCATCGGGTGGTACGTCGGCACCATGAATCCACCGAGAGAGTACCTGCTCCATTTCGCGATAGCCACGATCTTGCGATATTTGAAGCAGCGAGTCGTTGATCATCAAACCGACGGGGTTCGCACCAGCAGCCAACAGGAATCGAACGACCTCGACATGATTCTCTCGCACCGCAAAGTAAAGTGGAGTTCGATAGGCGAATTGGCATTCGGCCAACTCGGGATACGTAGCGACCAGTCGCTTGAGTTCATCCAGTTGTCCCGTTTGACTAAGAGCAAACATTTGCCATACTTGATTCCCAGTTCCCGTCGACCACTCCAATGGCTTGTCACTTCTCAATTCGTCTGCTCGTCTCATGTTCGCATTCCGTTGGACGCTGGTGCTAGAAGAGCATGGATTAGTCTGTACGAGCAAATAATTCTATACCAAAAACAATTGCTCGTCGATCGAGGGATCGGCTCACGGTTTCCGTTCTAGTGTGGCACGGTGGTCCCCACCGTGGATGCAGCCCATGGACATCAGACACCGGTGCAGGCACTCCACAGCCAATCGGATGAGGCGATCGTGATCTTACGCAAGCGAATAGTGAGCAAGCATTCGAGCTCGGGTTAGACGTGGCACAATGCGCCGTACGGAATCGATTCCACGGCGGATCCAATCTTCACGTCGCATACAAATTTCCTGGTGTCGATTCGTACGACGATTCCTTGTTTGCCATCCAGTGGATGAGAGCACTGTACAGATACGGGCATATCAATGACGAACCCGCCAGTTCGGTCATCGCGATGCACTGAGCCGAGACGCGGGCGATTCCTAACATCGCGTGGCCAATCGCGGAACACCTCGACGCTTTCAGTTAACGCATCTGCGTTCTTGCCTGATTTGTAACGATTGAATATCCAATAGCCCGATTCAAAGGATTCTCTTGCTGACTTGATTTTGGTGGTGAGTTCGAGGTCTAGTGCTTGACAAAGTAGAGATACATACCGGCTGTTCAATGAACACTGGCCGTTTAGGTATCGCTTCACCGTGCTCGGCTCGAGCTCGGTTGCTCTCGCGATCGCGTAGGAGGTAAGCCCAAGCGCTTCCGCTCGGGCGATTACTGCATCTCGGATCGTGTCCATTTAGCTTGTCGATCCTACTAGTTCCTCGACTGACACCATGCACACGAGCGAAAGGTATCTGCCTCGCCACTTTCCATCGTCAGCCAGTGTTACTAGATATGCTGCGATGTCGGTCACAGCGCACAACTCGATCGATGGCACATTAAAAATGCTGCCGTCATTCATCGTGATCCGCACCGGACCACGTCGCAGAGCCTCTATCAAAGTCGATCTGTCCATCAAGTCAAATGCCCATTTCACTGTTGCTCGGAGCTGCCGAGACAGGTCAAAAGCAATACGCATTCAATAATCTAACTATATGCATAAATGCTTATAGTGGCAACTCTGCGACATCATACTTTTTTAAAAAGGACAAACTATTTTAGCTCATGAGAAAACGGATCTATACTGATGGAGTCCCACTCGGGGACGCACATCGCATTCAAGCCAAGTCGTTGCAAGCAATAGGGGGTAAAGAATGGGCACCAGGAAGAAATCGCCAAAGTCGGCTGACGACCACCGTTGTGGTAACAGCGTCGACGCCCTTAAGAAAAGTTTTTTGGACAACCTCAGTTACCGGCAAGCCAAGTTTCCTGAGGTAGCCACGGACCATGATCGCTACATGGCATTGGCACACACCGTGCGAGACCGGATCATTCACCGATGGTTAAGAACCGCCAGCACATACTATCAGCACGCCAGCCGCAGCGTTTGCTATTTTTCCGCGGAGTTTTTGCTGGGGCCGCACTTGGGAAACAACTTGGTCAACTTGGGGATTGAACCAGAAACGCGCCAGGCGATGAACGAGTTGGGTCTTGATCTTGACTTGCTGTTAGCAAACGAAGAGGAACCGGGCTTGGGCAATGGCGGACTGGGTCGCTTGGCCGCCTGCTATCTCGATTCGTTGGCGACGTTGCAAATTCCTTCCATCGGCTACGGGATCCGTTACGAGTTTGGCATCTTTGATCAGATGATATGCGACGGTTGGCAAGTTGAATTGACCGACAAGTGGCTTCGATACGGTAACCCTTGGGAAGTACCTCGGCCCGAGATCATTTTTGAAGTCGGTTTTGGCGGCACGACGCGAGGAGGTGTTGACGCCAACGGCCAATATCGCGTGGAATGGATTCCGGCATCGCGAGTCATGGGAATGGCTTACGACACCTTGATCCCAGGCTACGGCAACAGCAACGCAAACATGCTGCGACTTTGGCAAGCCCAAGCTCCTGAGTCATTCGATTTCCAGGCCTTCAACGTCGGTGACTACTACCGCGCCGTTCAAGAAAAAATGGTCTCTGAGAACATAACCAAGGTGCTATACCCTAACGACGAAGCGTTGCAAGGCAAAGTGCTTCGTTTGCAACAGCAATACTTTTTTGTTTCGTGCTCACTGCAAGACATGATCCGCATTTTTCATCAGCGTGGACAAAATCTGGAGATCTTTCACGAAAAGTTCACCGTCCAACTCAACGACACTCACCCGGCAATTGGAGTTGCCGAACTGATGCGGTTGCTAGTCGACCAATACCGCATGGGCTGGGAGCAGGCTTGGGAAATAACGCGCCGCACGTTTGCTTACACCAACCACACTCTGCTGCCCGAAGCACTGGAGCAGTGGTCGTTGGAGTTGGTAGCAAGGTTGCTGCCACGTCACTTGGAGATCATCTACGAGATCAACCGGCGTCACCTTGACGAGGTCCGTTCGCGGTATCCAGGCGACCTTGAACGTGTGCAACGATTGTCGCTGATCGACGAGCGGCGAGGTGGCGCGTTGCGAATGGCCCACCTAGCTTGCCTAGGTAGCTACGCGATCAACGGGGTATCGCAGTTGCATTCACGGCTACTGCGAGAAGAAGTTCTCCGTGACTTCTACGAACTGACACCAAAGAAGTTCTGCAACGTGACCAATGGAGTCACGCCGCGGCGATTCATGCTACTGTCCAATCCGCGACTTTCGGCATTGGTGACGCGGGCTATCGGCGACGGTTGGGTTCGTGACCTTGACCAGCTGCAGCGGCTTGAACCATTGGCGGACGACGCTTCGTTCCGCGCCGAGTGGCGGGCAGTGAAGCGGGCTGTCAAGGTTGATCTTGCGAAGCTGGTTCAAGAACGCTCTGGCATCACTATCGATCCAGACTCGATGTTCGACGTTCAAGTCAAAAGGTTCCATGAGTATAAGCGTCAACATCTTAACGTGCTGCGCATCCTGAGCGAGTACCTTCGGATCAAGGACAATCCCTCCGTCCAGGTCACGCCTCGTACGTTTTTGTTTGCAGGCAAAGCGGCGCCGGGCTACTACCTAGCAAAACTTATCATCAAACTCATTAACTCCGTTGGCGACGTTATCAATGCGGACCCCGATGTGAACGGACGGCTAAAGGTTGCCTTCTTTCCGGATTTCAACGTCAAGAACAGCCAAGTCATTTATCCAGCAGCGGACCTATCGGAACAAATATCAACTGCGGGAAAAGAGGCTTCCGGAACGGGCAACATGAAACTTGCCCTCAACGGCGCGCTGACAATCGGCACGCTGGACGGAGCTAATGTCGAGATTCGTGAACGCGTCGGCGAGGAGAATTTTTTCTGCTTTGGACTTACGGTCGAGGGCATCTCCCAGCTTCGAGCCAGCGGTTACACTCCCGCCGGCATTGTAAGCTCGAATCCCGAGCTACAGCGAATTTTCAGTGCTTTGGCAGCCGGCACCTTTTCCAAGGGAGTCGTCGACCTCTTCCGGCCGCTGATCGAAAACCTAGTTCAGCATGATCCGTTTCTTGTCCTGGCTGACTTCACTTCCTACGTCGCTTGCCAATCCAAAGTAAGCGAGGCATATCAGGACCAAGAGCGTTGGTCACGCACTTCTATCCTCAACGTCGCCCGTCTCGGCTATTTTTCCTCCGACCGCAGCATTCGCGAATACTGCCACAACATCTGGAAGGTCGATGCCGTTGCGTTGGAATGAAGTGATTCAACGCGTTGACGGTCATTGAACGAGTTCTAATTGAGTGCGAGTTTGTTGTATTCGAGCAACGACCCTTTGATTGCATGGATTTCAACCAGCGACTTATTGTATTCGGCCAGAGCCCTCGTATAGTTCTGGCCAGAGGTTGAACGGCATTGTTGTGCTCGCAAGAGATTGTCGATGGTTGCATCTGCGTCACTAGAGTCACCGGCATCAAATTTTGCTTGCGAAATGTGGACCAGCGTTTTGGCTGCATTGAAGGCTTGAAGTTGTTGAGTCATTTCCTTATGAAAAATTTCCACTTGATGCAATAATGCAGAGAGTCGGTGTACAGCGGCAATTTCTTTCGCTTCCAGTATTCGGTGTTCTCTCGCCAAGGCGAGTTGCTTGTTCTTAACATCGTACAA
>JANLRK010000498.1:0-60252 GCA_031361585.1 Pirellula sp.
TCATTAATAATGCTCAATCTATCGGGCACAAATCTTAACGTGGAATTTATCGCGGCCTTCTTCTATACACCTAATGGAGTCCTCGAGATTTTGATTCTAAACGGCAGTGAAGTCGATGGTCCGATGTTGCTTGAACTTGCACAAGCGAAGCGCTCGATAGTATTTGAATTGGATGGCGTTCGGACAACTCCATCGGCCTTGAGCGCATTGGAAAAGCAGGAGCGACTATACGTTCCAACGCCCAATGGAATAGCGAGTTCGTTTGGCGACATCGACCCTGGGCGTTTCGCTCCAGACATTGTGGAACCCGATTCCGATTCAATTCTGCCACGATAACCCTTGAAAGTAGTCCAGCCCCCGAGACCGGAAAGGTTTTCTATATGCGATGGCAAGTCCGATTTTTTCTGAGCGTCATCCTTTGTATGCTCAGTCCATTTTTTTCAGGGTGTGACTTTCATTTGCAGTTGGATAGTGCGCCAGTTACGGTCACCCAGGATGTTGTCACTACTTCCGGACGAGGAGGATACGATTGGCAAATCCTTAACGGCAAGTTCGAAGTTGCAAGACCTTCGACATACGGTGTGGCGGAAAAGATCGACCGGGTAAAACTGAAATCCAATTGGGTGAATGTTAAGTTCGTGGAGCGTTCTGCCACAGACAGGCCATCGGCCATGGATGATGATGTCTGGGAATGGTTTAGTCGCCTGGAAATGAATCACGCTGAGCCAAAACTGCTCATGGAGTTAGAAAAGGGACCAGAAGTCGGTATCGATCCTGTATGTTTCAACCAGGACGGGACTCGAATGTGGACGATCGCAGGGAAGTTGATTGAATGGGACGTCGATACGGGAAAACGCCTCCGTTCGTTTGAGGCACTAATGAAAGATTGCAAATCAATTCATTTGGATGCGTCAGGCCAGAGTATCGTGCTTCAAAATGCAGAAAAATTACTTCGCATTTCGCTTGCCGACAATGCGATCCTTGGCCAATGGCGACCATCCAAGGGCGCAATTGAGTCTATGGCCATGGCGCGAGATGCGGATGCGTGTGGAGTGGTTACAACAGGCAACAAACTCCAAGCAATCACGCAAAATTTCTCCAAGGTAGTTGAGTTTTCTGAGGCAGTTTTGTCATCCAATAGAATTGCTATCCATCCGAAAGGGAATTGGATTCTAGGAGTTACAAAGCGTGGCTTCCTGCGTTGGAAGTTTGGTGATCCCGCTGAAATTTCGGATTACTACCGCAGTGAGATCATGCCGATGGATTTCTCGGTACCGATGGCAGGTACGGTATGGGATCGATGGATTGACCAACGGGTTCTACATGAGTTCCTCGGTCCTGTGCGATTGCAACCCACTACGTCCATGGATTACCTGTCCATCAATGCGGCGATTTTGGCTGCTGAGAATGCCACGGTGGACGGAACCCAGGATTGGATGGTACTTCATATACAGAAAGGGAATCTCGAGAAACCTGAAGACTTTTTGATTGACGTATCGCAAGGTGAATTTTTGTCGTCGGTTCCATGGAGGATACCACTTCGCGGTGCTCGTTTTATCGGCGGCAATTCATCGATGGAGCGGGTGGCATTGGTAGCAAACGGCAAGCTCAACGTTTATTACAGGCGACGTTGGTTAAACCTGAACGGGATAATGACGGCACAAAAGATCGCTGGACTTTTGCTTGCGGGACGAATCGAACAAATCGAGCTCTGCGCAAAGGAAGTGAAGCAATTAAACGTGGATCGCGGAGGGAACTCCGGTTTGGATCTTTATCTCTTCATCGTTGAATACCTTGGATTGAATCTCATAGCACTGGACAACTCAACCGGCGAGAATACAAATCGCGAAGCAATCGAACAATGGCAACGCTCAGGAAGTGAATTAGCCATTCTGGCATCGGCGGCAAAACATCTTTCCATTGGGGCAGAAGCGAGAGGCGCTAAAACAGCCGATACGGTTTCTCCAAAGGCATGGCGAACACACGAGAGAGAAACGGAACTCGCCTTTAAGGATTTAAAGCCGTTGATAGCGATGGAGAACCCGCCCTATGCTGCGATAGTGCTATGGACAAGGTGTGCTTTGGGCTCAGATCTAGATCGCTCCAGCGTTGAAGGTTTGCTCCAACGCAGTGCCGAACTTTACCCCAATCAAATCCAACCGTTTGTGAGCATGAGTTTGTGGCTATTGCCGCGATGGGGCGGAAATACCGGCGATGCAGCGGCATTGATCTCTTCGATCGCCAAACGCTTTCCCAAGCCAGAGGGAGAGGTATTCTATGCTCGTGTAGCTATGGGCCTATCGAAACTGGTTGCAGTTAACGCACTTGTTGAGGAAGGTGGTTTTAGCGCCAAACGCATCCTCGATGCTGTCGACCTAGTATTGGAACGCAATCCGACTCGCGAAGAAGTGGAACTGCTCTTGGATCTGGCGAACAAGAGCGGCTTTCCAAGTTTACGGGAACGGATTGCCAAATTTCATTACGCTCACTTCGAAATCCCGTCAGAGCACGTTTATAAGCGTATATTGATGCAGCCGCTTTGGATGGCTCGAACGAGTGCTTTTGTAGAGACAGGCCCAACTATCCAACAATAGGCCGACCGCCAGAATCGATGCGTTGGCAGCCAAAGGTGGGCCGGCGGCGAAGTATTTGTAAGTAGTCGATAGTCACCCTTTCCGGCCCATCAATGGATACTCTCGACTATAGCGGCGGAGGATTCAACCAGGGGTCCAAGCTTGTGATGGCAGCTGGCGGTTCGAAGAACTACCTTCGCAGGCGCGTTTTCTTGACCGGTCGCACTATTTGTGTTTTTCTCGGCCTCCAATTACGCTGGATGCATTACCCCCAGGCTATGATTTTGCAAATGACTGGCTTATGAGCCTCTCCATAGGTTGCAGCACCCTCTGACTAGCGAGTGAATTGTAATGAGATTTTGTGTTGGGAATGGCTTTGGTTTTGCCTTGTTAATTGGCGTGTTGGTTGGCCCCGCATCCGGGCAGCCATTTCCAAACAAAAAGTACGGACAAGACGACAAATTCCGTCAGTTGGAAGAAATCCTTCCTACGCCAAACGGCTATCGGAGCGCAGCGGGCGAACCTGGCCCGGACTACTGGCAGCAGAAGATCGATTACAACATCGACGTAACGCTGAACGATTCGGATCAATCGATTCACGGTAGCGAAACGATTCGCTACCATAATTTGTCCCCCCATACGCTTCGATATGTATGGGTTCAACTGGATGCAAACATTTTCGCGCCTGACAGCGTAGCGAGTCGAACCAGCGCATCGCGGGCTATCGGGAGCCGTATGTCGACTTTCGAATTCGAGTCGATGTTGCTTCGCAAGAACTTCGACGGCGGCTGCAAGATCGAGTCCGTTACGAATCACAAAGATGCCAAGCTTGCCACGACAATCGTCGACACGATGATGCGAATCGATCTCGGTGATCCACTTCCTCCCGGTCAGGAGATGGCCTTCAAGATTAAATGGAACTACAAGATTAACAACGCGAGAATGCTTAACGGAAGAACGGGCTATGAGTTTTTCGAAAAGGATGGCAATTACCTTTATGAAATGGCACAGTGGTTTCCTCGACTGGCTGCCTTCACCGACGTCACCGGTTGGCAACACAAACAATACCTTGGCCAAGGCGAATTCACATTAGAATTCGGCGACTACATCGTTCGCATCACAGCGCCGTCGGACCATCTGGTTGGAGCAACAGGTGTTCTTCAAAATCCGAACGAAGTCCTGTCAATCGCTCAGCAAGAACGGCTTGCCAAAGCCAAAACAGCCAAAACGCCGCTCTTTGTCGTCACGCCCGAGGAAGCCAAGGAGAACGAAAAGAGCAAGACTGACAAAACCAAGACATGGGTCTTTCACGCCGAAAACGTTAGAGACTTTGCTTTCGCCTCCAGCCGCAAGTTCATTTGGGATGCACAAGGACATAGCGTTAACGGCAACAACGTCATGGCCATGAGCTACTACCCCAACGAAGCCGAACCGCTTTGGAGCAAATACAGCACTCACGCCATTATTCACACGTTGAATGTCTATAGCCGCTATACGTTCGACTATCCCTATCCAATTGCGATCAGTGTCAATGGTCCGATCGGCGGCATGGAATACCCAATGATTTGTTTCAATGGACCTCGGCCAAAAGAGGACGGGACCTATTCTGCCAGTACCAAATACGGATTGATTTCCGTCGTGATCCATGAGGTCGGTCACAACTACTTCCCAATGATCGTCAACAGCGACGAACGGCAGTGGTCGTGGATGGACGAAGGTCTAAATACGTTTCTCCAATTCCTTGCGGAAACAGAATGGCAGGACGACTATCCATCGCAACGTGGCGAACCTGAACTTATCGTCCCCTACATGCAGAGCTCGAACCAAGTGCCGATCATGACCAATAGTGAATCGATCATGCAGTTTGGTCCTAATGCGTACACCAAACCAGCAACGGCCTTGAATATCTTGCGAGAGACCATCCTCGGCCGAGAGCTATTCGATTTTTCGTTTCGCGAATACGCGCGCCGATGGAAGTTCAAGCGACCGATGCCAGCGGATTTTTTTAGAACCATGGAGGATGCATCCGGCGTTGACCTGGATTGGTTCTGGCGGGGCTGGTTCTACACAACCGATCATTGCGATATCGCCATTGATAAGATCGAAAAATACCAGGTGGACAGAAACTCGCCGGACGCCAACGCTGAGATTTCGAAGGCCAAGAAAGCGGAACGAAGACCATCCCTTTCCAAGCAGAGGGATAAAGCATTGGAAAAACGAGCCAACCAATTTCCTGAACTAAAGGACTTCTACAACGAATACGATCCAGAAAAGGCCACCGACCAACAGAGAAAAGAATTCGAAAAATTCAAGAGTGAGCTTTCCGACAAAGATAAAGCCATGCTTGAGAATACAGACCTGTATTATCGGGTGTCATTCAAAAACGTCGGTGGCCTGATCATGCCAATCCTATTGATGGTTACCTTCGAGGACGGATCAACTCGTGAGATTCGTATTCCAGCCGAAGCTTGGCGCATGGACAATAACAAATACGACACGCTCATCATCGCAGACAAGCCTTTGAAGACATTGGAACTCGACCCGTACCGAGAAACCGCAGACGTCGATCGCAACAACAACTATTTTCCACCAGTCATCGAGTCCTCGAAATTCCAAATATTCAAATCTCGGCGAGGCGGACGTGGCCCGGGAGAACCCGACAGTAACCCGATGCAGGCAGCGAAGGCAGACGAAGCCAAGAAAGCCGAGCAACCGAAAGGTCCTGAGTCGACGTCAGCGGTGATCGACAAGTCGGATGCAACGCCCAAGGCCGAAGTAAAATCCCAAGACGAACCAAAGAAAAGCAAGAAGAACAAAAAGAACAAAAAGAAAGAGAAGGATGAATAGGCCGTTGATTAGCGATTGCGGCGGATTGCTTCGCTCCTGCGGCGCGGTCGCCACCATTCTAATTCGACTATTCCATTGTCTGGCATGCGTAGCTACGCTCGCCAGAACCTGGATAGTGACTCGCAAGTCCCCCGCTGCCTTGTTCTTAATTTTGCCGTCTTTAACTTCATCGCTTTGCGCACATCCCTTCCATCTTTGCGTTGGGCAAATGAAGTGGAACGATGACGCCAAAGTGTGGGAAGTTTCACTCCGACTGCATCCTCAGGACTTGGAGAAAGCCATGAGTGCAGCATTGCAGAAAGGGGAGCGGGCTCAGCCAGTCAGTATCGATGATGATGGGTTTTCAAAACTCGCCACCCGTTATCTATCTTCTCACTTCTATGTTCGTAGATCGCCGCTTGCAATGAATAGCGAAGAGTTCACGGCGATTCTCCGTTCTTCAAAAACCCTCTCTTGGACGTCGTCGGCATCCGATCGGACAACGAAAGGAACGTCGGATCAGGACCAATCATCGCTTAAGTGGATCGGTATGGAACAGGAACGAGGGTGGCTCTGGATTCATCTCGAGCTTAGACAGCCTAGTTTCCAACCTGAGCGGCAAAAACTTTGGATCGTAAATCGCATTCTCCTCGATTCGGTGGAACGTCAAGAGAATACAATTGCCATCGATCCAGTTTCGACTCGTAAATTCTCGCTCCAATTTCGATCAGGCGAGGAATTCCAAGAAATGAAGCCCAAGAAATAATGGTCTCACCTAGAGGTTAGGTATTCCACGGGGATTGGGATCCCCTTGAGGATGCCTTCGACTACTATGTTCCGCTTGACGATACCTTGAAAGCGGCAAACGATTAACCTCGGCTTCCGAACTTTCAGCAGTTCGCACATCACGATGAGCCGATCGCCTGGAACAACAGGATCACGGAACCGAACATCTTCTAGTCCGCCGAATCCAACCATGGATTTTCCCAATAGCTCGTATTTATGAGAGCAGTAGCAGCAAACCTGCGCGACTGCCTCGAGCATGACGATTCCTGGCATTAATGGCATGCCTGGCATGTGACCTCGGACCCAGAATTCCTGATCGGTGACATCTTTGTAACCTACGCAAGCGACCCGAACCGGATCCTCATGCACGATTGCCGTCAGCTGTTCCATCTCAAACCGCTGGGGATTGTACTTTCGAATTTGCTCGATGTCCGCAAGGACTTGATCGAAGTCGATCGTATCTGGATCGAAAATGAAGTCTCTCGTGACCAAAACTGACTCCGATTACATCCGCCCCAAAGGAAATCATACCACCTTTAGAGAATTGATATGCGAAAAAGCAAACCTTAAGTGCGAACTTTTCGACGCTTGGACTTGCGAGCTTTGCTGTTGGCAGCACGCTGTCCGTGGTTGGCTTTTTTTAGTTTGCGGTGAGGTTTTGTCATGATCCTGTTTTGTTTATTAAGAGGTAAAGCGGTATTCTGCGACGCTCGAGTTATCTTGTGCAGGATAGAATACCAGGATTGTCAAACCATGCAAAGGCAATTTTGACTTGCCGCGCTTGGCCCAGCAGGCATACTATAGCTAAAGACAGATCTAGTAACGCTACGAAGCCTATTCGACTCGATTTGGTTTCGTACTTCAATTTTTTCGCACTTTGGTTTTGAGGAAATACGATGGCAGTGAATGTATCAGAAGAGGCTGCTCTGGAGCTCAAGCGGGCTCACGCCGAAAGCAACCTAACGCCCGACACTTTTGTTCGCGTTGGAGTTTTGGCAGGTGGTTGCGCAGGTTTTGAATACTCTTTAAGCTTCGACGACAAATACGATGAGGTAAAAGACAGTCAATATGACCAACACGGTGTTCGCGTGGTAGTTGACAAAAAGAGCGCGTTATTGCTTGACGGTGCAGTCATTGGTTGGCACAAGAGCCTCGAGCGTCAGGGATTTACTTTCGAGAATCCTAATGCAACCAAGTCATGCGGCTGCGGCAAGTCGTTTCAGTAGTTAGGCGCCAATCGGGTGAACGCTTTTGGGCAATTCGATTGAATCGCCCATAACGATCGCATCTTTCTCCAACTCCGCTAATAGGTCGTCATCTAGCGCATGTTCGGTGTAATCTGCGCCTCGATCGATGGCGTCTGGCGACAAGTCGGCCCATCGAGCAAAGTATAGCTCAAGCAATCTATGGCGACGAACCGCCCGGAAGGTCTGTTGGATTCCGCTTGCAGTCAAAGTTGCTGCCCCCTCGCCGTTGATGGTAGCCCAACCTTGGCCGCAGATTCGGCTGACAGCGGCTTTGAGCCGCGATGAAGACCAAGATTTCATTCGAATTAGGTCCGCGATGATAACGGAATCCGATCGCATTTGACCATGTACTTGTGGCGTTTTCCCCTGGGATTCTAACAATTCAAAAATAGACCTAAGAACGTGTTCTTGATCCGCTTTAACGCGTTGCCTGCCAAGACTCCAAACTTGCCACAACAGACCTCTCTTGGTGCCAACGAACATACTTACACCAAAGAATCCGGTCGCAGCCAGCACGATCGCCGCACCCGAGGGGACACGATCAATCAACAGACTGCTCAGTGCACCGATCATCCCGGAACTAGCGCCAATGAAGGCGCTCACGAAAATCGTCATTGGCAAGGAATGGGTCCAAAATCGCGCTGACGCTGGCGGAATCACCAATAATGCAATCACCAAAATCACGCCAACCACGTTGGCACCAACAATGACAACTATCAACACACACCCCAAGAGCAAGAGATCCATCATTAAGACGGGCCATCCCTGGGCCGATGCCAGCAACGAGTCGAAGCAAAGCAGCCTCAGCTCTTTGCGGAAAAGCAGCAATGCCCCAATTACCATCAAAGATGCGATGCAAATCGTCGTCGCGTCCCACGCGACGATCGAGGCTGTCTTACCTAGGAGGAAATTATCTAGCCCCGCTGCGTTCCCCTGTGGAAACTGTTGAACAATGCTGAATAGAGCCATCCCAATCCCAAAGAAGACGCTTAATACGATACCAAGTGCTGCATCCTCCTTGAGGTTAGACCACCGACGTAAGCCGATGACTGACAGAGATCCCGCTGTGCCAGAAACTGCGGCGCCCAACAAAAGCCAAAACAGGTTCTTTCCGTTTCCACCCAGGCCGACATGAGTGAGGAAGGATATTGCCAAACCCGGTAGGGCCGCATGGCAAATCGCGTCGCCTATCAATGATCGTTTGCGAAGTATCAAATAGACGCCAACCATACCTGCAATCACGCCGAGCAACCCGGCACATAGGATTACAAGTCGTGTGTTGTAGTCAAACATGGCTATCTAAAGTGCAAAAACGAACGATTACTAAAGGCAATATCGAGATCAACCGTTTATGATTGTACTTTAAAATCGGATTCGATTTACAGGCTCGTAGGTATTCCAGTACTTGGTACCAAAAATTGGTTTCAACAACGCCAATGATGTTTGTGTCAATGAAATAGATCCTTGAGGACGATTACATGCGAATAAAGACTAGAACCGTTGGGTTCGCGAGATCGTTCGATTGCCGTTGCTCGGTCATTGCAATCGCATTGATCTTTTCGGCGATGTCCCCTCATTCCAGGGCGCAATCTGATGAAAATCAGTTCCAAAATGTGATCCTCCCGACCTTAAAGACCTATTGTTTTGATTGTCATTCCGGAGACGCAAAAGAAGGGGGAGTTCAATTTGACTCTGAGAATCAAGACGGTCTACGCAGCGATAAAACGCTTTGGTTGAAGGTTCTACGCAATATTCGAGCAGACATGATGCCTCCCCGCGATGCCGAACAACCCTCTAGAGAATCGAAGATAGCCCTTACCGAATGGATCCACGCGAAGGTCTTTCAAATCAAAGCCGACGATCCATTTCCAGGGCCTGCTCCGATTCGGCGTCTCAATCGCGTGGAATACCGAAACACAATCCGCGATTTGATGGGAGTCGACTTCAATGCGGAAGTTGTTTTCCCACCCGATGATACTGGATTTGGATTTGATAATATCAGCGAGGCCATGTCGCTATCACCCATGTTGATCGAAAAGTATTTTCAAGCCGCCAGATCGATCGTGGAGGATGCAGTGCCTAAAACAACCTGGGTAACGCCATCAACCAAGTGGTACGGAAAGGAGTTTCAATCTGAGGATCACTCTAAAAACGGCAAGAGCATTCGGCATGACCAGCCTGTTACGGTGCAAAAGCGTTTTGAAATCCAACACGCTGGCGAGTATCGCTTAATCCTTAAGGAAAAGCTGGACGGTTCCTTTGATTTCCATCCGGGGCACTACCAGATCCAGTGTTTGCTGGATGGCAACGAACTTTACACTGACAAATACAAATGGGAAGAAGACAAATTCATTGACCATGTTTTTGTGCTTTCACTTGCCCCAGGATCGCACCATCTCTCGATCCAACTATCGACCCTAGAAAATGGAGAGTTCGAAATAAGCGAAGTGGAGTTAAAGACTCGCTCCGTGACCTATGAAATTTTGTCTGCCACCCTGGATGGACCGATGGGCGAAGCGTTCCGCGAACATCCCCATGGCTACCCGTATTTCTTCCCGCGCGAAGCGCCACCCGCGGACGTGGCTGGGCGTCGAGAATACGCCTTAGAAATCCTATCTCGATTCGCCACAAAAGCCTATCGCTGTCCAGTAAGCCCTGTCTCTTGCGAACGGCTTGTATCCATCGCAGAATCCATTTACCAACAACCAGAAATGTCTTTCGAGTCGGGGATTGCAAAAGCCATGATGGCCGTCTTAGCCTCCCCTCAATTCTTGTTTAGAGCCGAAGAAGTTGAAACACTCGATGAAGTTAGCCAATATCCCAAGGTAGATGAATATGGGCTCGCATCAAGGCTTTCGTATCTGCTCTGGTCCACGATGCCGGATGACGAACTCATTGCGCTTGCAGCTCGAGCAGATCTTCGCAAAAACTTGGCCTCGCAAATCGAACGCATGGTTCAGGACAAACGCTGCAACGAGTTTTTCGAGAGCTTTGCAGGGCAATGGCTTCGAGCTCGCGATGTAGAAAATGTTTCGATCGATCCTATCGCAGCCATGGGCTTTCAAAAGGAGTATTCCATTCTTCGAAATCGATTCGCTGGCAGAGGGCTTGGGCGACGTTCGAGGCAAAACGAAACTGCCGAAGCGCCAGAGACGGTTACGGCGCGTGCGCGTTTCACGGAACTCAATGAAATGCGAAATCGATTCGACGCGGGTGTTCGTAGTGCAATGCGAAAAGAAACCGAGATGTCCTTCGAGTGCATTGTTCGGGAAGACAGAAGTTTGTTGGACCTGATCGACGCTGACTATGTATTCGTCAACGAAAAGCTTGCAAGCTTATACGGACTTGAAGGAATTACTGGCAATGCAATGCAACGCATCCCATTGCCAGCCGGAAGTCCTCGAGGCGGTGTATTGACTCAAGGAACCATGTTGGCCGTGACCTCCAATCCGACGCGAACTTCGCCAGTCAAACGAGGTTTGTTCATTCTTGATAACATTTTAGGCACGCCAGCTCCGCCTGCCCCCCCCAATGTTCCTGCACTTGAGGACGCGGCAGATCGTTTTGGTGGCCGCGAACCATCGCTTCGAGAACTATTGGCCGCACACAGAGAAGCTGCGCTCTGTTCATCTTGCCATTCAAGAATGGATCCTCTAGGTTTGGCATTAGAGAACTTCAATGCAATCGGTGGATGGCGAGAAAAGGAGGCGGACCAGCCAATTGAAAGCGCCGGCGAACTTATTACCGGAGAGAAATTTAGCGATATTCGCGAATTAAAACGGATATTGAAAACCGATCGTCGAAGGGATTTTTATCGTTGCGTGACCGAAAAGTTATTCGTGTATGCGCTTGGTCGAGGCTTAGAATATTACGATGATGTTGCAGTGAATACGATTGTCGAAAAATTGGATCGCGAAGGTGGGCGTTTTCGCGTCTTACTAAACGAAGTCATCAACTCGGCACCGTTTCAGCGACGGGCGTTATCACAAGATGAGTTGCATCAACCTCAAGGGCAATAGAGTGATGAAGATATCAAAACACAGTCGTCGAGCTTTTCTTCGCGGTGCTGGAGTTAGCGTCGCCATACCTTCCATGCTGTCCCTCTTAACTCGAAGCGAAGCCGCGTCGCTTGCCGCATCGACTACGGAGTCCGGTGTCCCGCTTCGCATGGCCTTTATGTCCATCCCGAATGGAGTGCAACAGGACCACTGGTTTCCGACTACGGATGGTGACACACTGGCGTTGAGCCCTACGCTGCAGCCGCTGGAATCGGTGAAGCATCAGCTGCAAGTAATTGGGGGATTGAAACACGAAAATGCAACTGCAGGCAACGATGGCGCCGGCGACCATGCCAGGGCCAATGCAACCTTTTTGACCGGCGCTCGAGCTCGCAAGACAGCGGGCAAGGACATTCACGTTGGTATTTCGGTCGATCAAGTAGCAGCACAAGGCACCAGCGGCTCAACGCGTTTCAATTCTCTGGAGTTGTCCAGCGACGCCATTCGCAATTCAGGGAGCTGCGACTCGGGTTATGCTTGCGCTTATCAGTACAACCTTTCATGGAGTTCAGCAACGACCCCCGTAACGCCGGAACCGAATCCGAGACTTGTCTTCGAGCGATTATTTGGAACTGGCTCACATGGCCAACGACAGAAGAATTTCGAGATTAGGCAAAACTCAAATCGATCGGTTCTCGATTTTGTTTTGGAAGACGCGCGCGATCTGCAAAAGAAACTTGGTTCATACGATCGGCACAAGCTGGATGAATATGTCTCAGGCGTAAGGCATGTCGAAGAGGGAATCCGATCCACGGAGAAATTTGGCTCTGTTCCGGACCCGACCCAACAAACGCCACTGGGCATCCCAAATGATTTCGGAAAACACATCGAAATCAACTTGGATTTGATGCTGCTCGCGTTTCAAACCGACTCGACCCGAATAGCGACATTGCTCATAGGGTACGATGGAAGCAATCGGACATTCCCGAACCTAGGAATTAGTGAGGGACATCATTATTTGACCCACAACCAGCGAGTCCCTGAGCTGGCAGAAAAGGTCGCTAAAATCGATCGTTTCTATATCGAACGATTCGCAGCCTTTTTGGAAAAGATGGATGCGGTTCAAGATGTGGATGGAAAAACGATGCTTCACAACAGCATGATTGTGTACGGCGGTGCCATCGCCGACGGCAATCGACATACGCATGCGAACCTACCGGTGATTCTGGCGGGGTCTGGCGGCGGCAAGTTCACCACCGGACGGTACTTGAAAGTGCAAGACAAGCCGATGTCCAATCTTTATGTCGAGATGTTGAATCGATTTGGCATAGCAACCGATTCATTTGGCGATTCGACCGGGCGTCTCGAAGAGATTTTCTAACCATTGTGGCACGGCGGTCTCCGCCGTGGTCGGTTCTGTTGCGGTCTCCGCCGTGGTCGGTGCGGTTGACGACCACACATCATCGCATGCAATCAACAGAGAGTGACGAATGGACTTAGAAAAGCTACGAGAGACCGCCTCTCAATTGAAAATTGGAAACTACTCACGACATGTCTTTTTGTGCATCGGTGAATCGTGTTGTTCCAAAGAACAGGGCGAGCTCGCTTGGAATGCGTTAAAGGACCAGCTCAAGGAAAGGAAGCTTTCGCTGTCGACCGGTCCAGCTGCTTGTTATCGGACCAAGGTCGGCTGTTTGCGAATCTGCATGGGTGGCCCCATATTGGTTGTCTACCCTGAGGGAAACTGGTACGGCGGAATGACGGCGGAAAGGATCCCAGAGTTTATCGAACGTCAGATCGTTCAGGGCGAACCGATTGAGGAGTGGATTTTTGCCAAGAACCCGCTGTCAGTCGCACCCGGCAGATGCGACCTACCGTAGGTCACTCTTGCCGAGAGTGACTTTGCGCTGATAGCAGCGCATCCGGCAGATGCGACCTACCGTAGGTCACTCTTGCCGAGAGTGACTTTGCGCTACTATTAACGCATGCTCGATTCACTGTTGACTCGCGAAGCCATTTGGCTCGGAGGATTCGCGGGCGCCGAGGGAAGGTACATGAGCGACTCACTGGTTCCAGTATGTTCCTTGAGCTGATTGGCAACGCTTCCCGATAGAACCGGTCCAGAGCCCATATTTCAGGTGTACCCACAACCATCTCTGTCCGATCCGTTCCCACTCCTCCAGAAGCAATCTCCATGACGATATCTGCTTCCTCCGTCTTGTCCATTAGCGTGCAACGGTTTGCCAATAGTTTGGATCGAGTGGTAAGCATCACATAGGCTTCAATGGACTTGCGTCCAAAAAATCGCGAGGCATGAGTTCAAAACTGTTCCACACGATGGGTTGTGCAGGCCAGTCTTCAGTCCGCGGGTGGTGTACAAAAGAGAGCCGATACCATGCAACTACGTCGGTTCCCACAACCGGTTCGTCGTTCAAGTAGTTTGCTAAAGCGGAAAGCATGCGGCGGTTGTCGGTTGTCGAATAAGGGAATTCGCTCGCTCGGTACTTGGTAATAAAAAAATCACCAGAGCAAACGGGAAATCCACCATCCTTCCACGCTCCATGCCCACCTGGTAACAAATGATATGATCTGGGATGGCCATTTGCATTGAGCGACTTGGGGTTTTTGACTCTCCAGGAACGAAACACATTCTCTGCGAGCACGCGTCCGGTTTCTCGTTCGAAGGGACGCCAAAGAGCTCGGGCAACTTGTGGATCAGCTCGGTCTGTTTCGTAGGTAAACTCCTCGGCAACATTCGATTCTGCACCGTCGATATCGAAGTCAATCCGGAAATAGAAATTATGAACATGCGAGGGAGCAAACACCGCTGCGCCTTGGTCATCTTTTCCGACGACTATGCCTGCATCAGTTCCTGCTCCAATATTCAAATGCTGGAGGCCACCCGTTGCCCCGACTTCTGGGCATAGACTCCCATCGTTGCGGAATTTCCATCGGATCACATAGGTATATCCGTCACCAGGGCCCTTGAAATGGACCATAGACCATAGGACCAGCATCTTGCCAGGGGCACGACCTTGAGTGCCTGCGTATAGGAACCCGATTGGCTCCTCATGCATCATGACATCCGCCGTTGGGCCAGTCGCGGCTGTACCGTTGCGGTAAAAAGGTCGGCAGCCGCTTCCGGACGCGACGCAATCGCGGCCTAGTTGCAACGGCATTGGATTGGCATGAAAGCCACCTAGCGAAAAATCCTCCGGACGTGGAGCACCCGGTGCATAGGGGACATAGATTTCGGCCAGGTTCAGCGATTTGAGAACTTTTCTTCCTTGAAAGTACACATCGTTGATCATGAGTCCTTCGATGTCCCGAAACTGCCAGCGAAATGTCCATCCTTCCCATTCAACCAAATTTCCAACTAACGTGTCTGGGGGTTCTTGTGGAGGTTGAATCGGTGCATTGGTTTCATCGAGTTCTTCTTGGGACATGACAAGACTTGTACCACATGCCATCCATAAAAATGCTAGCAGTGTAATGTTGCGCATCCGTCTAAGCCTCTTTCGTATTTCGTATTAGATGCTCGCGTGCCAATTCCAAAAAAACTTCCGCCAGCATCCGATCAGCACCCAAAGTCCTCGCAACAAGCCATTTTTTGCTTGGGAAGGTCAATTGACATTGTAGTACTTTGCTCCGTAACTGCTCGATCAATTCACCTTCGAAAAGCAAATGCGGTTGCACCACAACGGTATCGCATTCCCAGACGGAAGCTTCCTCGAGCAATTCATCCACATTTGGCTTTCCTCCCGCAAAAAAACCTGTTTGGTATCGAACCGTCGACAACTGTGCTACCTTCAATTCTGTCAGCTGACGCATGTGAACAAGTGCCCGCTGATCGCTGGTCCCACGTCCCACCATGGCAAGCCCAATCCGCCCCATGGTTATCGACAGTCCCTCACATTTGCCGGATGGGCATTGAACTCTAGCGCAAGCGCTTTCGGGGCATCGAAGTCCCAGCCCTAACCCAGTCACTTCACCATAGCGTTGATGCGATAACCCGATAACAGAGGGATGCGTTCCCAAGGAGTTTGTTTGTCCGATGACTTCGATGCCGTACCGTTTGGCGGCTTGATTGACCGCATCCGGAATATCCTGCATAGCGTGGGCGGCGGTGAATAGTAGAACAGGCACAACCAGCGCTTTTCTGATTCCTTGTTGATGGAGTTGTTCCATAGCTTGCGGGATTGAGGGTTCGGCAAGTTCAAGGAAGCAGCCGGAAATATTGGCCGACGGCGCCTTGGCTTGCATTTGACAGACCAAATCCATCAGTTGTTTTGCCCCATTTGGGTTCCGAGTGCCGTGCCCGACCACCAGAATACAACCAAATTCCCAACTGAAACTGGCCCAAAGAGCGTCAGAGATCACTTCGGCTGAGCCCTGCGGTGCATTGGGCGACGGATTGGGCTCAGGTGCAATCATTGGTTTCAACGGTGGACAGATGGGTTGTTTGGGTGGTTTGGGTTATGCGTATTGTCATTTTGTGCAGTGTATGCGGATTGCAAAGTCTATGACGACAACTAAGTTGCCGTTAAGGTTTCAAAAAATGCACTTTTCCTAAAGATCGCCACGACAAGCACTTGCAAATGGAATTATCGAGCAGGATTCGGTTTCTTATTTGAAAGACTTGTTGGAATAAACCACAATAGCATGACTCGTTTCCGAATTTCTTAAAGGTTATGGCGTTATGGATTCAAGATTTCACAAGCGACAAGCTTTTCAAATCCAACTTCGATCGGCGGTTGTGATCGCTGGAGCGGCATTGCTAGTTGGCGATCGAGTGAACGCGCAACAAGTCTGCGAACCAGTATCTTCGTATAAACTCCAAACGGCTACCGTGCTCGAGCAAGTTCCGGTAACTTCTCATCGAGTTGAGTACGAAGAACGCATGTTGGAAAAAGAAATAGTTAGCTATCGCCCCACCGTGCAAGAACGGGTTGAGAAAAGACAGTATACCGTTCAAAGACCAGTCATTGAAACATCAACACGAAACGAGACCTACACGGTTTACAAGCAAGTACTCAAAACAGACTACGTCGACGAGACAACTTACGTTAACGAAACCTCCCAAGTGGAGCAAGTCGTGACGACCATGCGTCCGGTCGTGGATACACAATACCAAACCCAACACATCATCGTTCAAAAGCCGGTCACTGAGACTGTTTATCAGACTCAGAACTTTATGGTTCAACGACCTGTCACCGAAACGACGATGCAAACACAGCAGCAGGTTGTTCAGCGTCCGGTCACAGAAACGACCATGTTGACCCAAAACTATGCCGTACAGCGTCCGATCACCGAGACGACGTATCAGACACAGAATTATACCGCTTATCAACCTGTTACTACGTATCAACCAGCTGTAGTGGATGCCGGCGGTTATGTGGCTCAGCAATACGTTCAACCCGGTGACACTCGTTATCACCTGCGTTGGCAAAGGGGTGGTTACGGTACTAGTCCGTATGGAACCCCGAACTACCAACGAGGTGGGCTAGGTTGGGTGCCTTATCAAGCTCCCGGTCAAAATTTTGCGCAGGTGCAGTACCAGCCCAATTACCAACAGGTGGCTGTTCCTCAGCAAAGCTTCATGCCACAAACCATTTCGCAACAGGTGCCTGTTCAATCCACTCGATTGCAAACTGAGATGGTCCAGCAGCAAGTGCCTGTCACCACAACTCGCATGGAAAACCAAGTGGTTTCACAGCAGGTTCCAGTAACCAGTACTCGGATGCAAACGGAAATGGTGCAACAGCAAGTACCCATAACCACGACTCGAATGGAGAATCAAGTCGTAGCGCAGCAGGTTCCAATCCAAACGCAACGGATGGAAGCGGTGCACGAAAAAGTGATGGTACCTACGACCGTGCAGAAACCGGTTACACGCAAAGTCGCGCGTGAGCGAGTCGAATACGTCCCTGAAACGCACGTGCGCCCTATTCAAACTCAAACGACAAGTTACAAGCCGGAAATCGTGTCAGAAGACGTGGTCATCAAAACGCCGGTTATGGAACGAATCGTACAGAAAGTCTTGGTGCCGCAACGCATCGCCCGGTCGGTTCCTTATACAGAAATGCGAACGGTGGCGCGCACCTACACGCAGCGGGTCCCGATTGACTATGTTGGGCCAATCATTACTAGCTATCCAACCATTGATCCAAGTTCCGTTGCAACAGCCGCAGCAGCAGTTGTTGATGGAACAGCCGCCGCCAAGGGAGCGGCGGGTGGAGGAGCAGATGTCACGGCAAACAAGCCTGCGACAAAGGATGAGGCCATACCGGCACCGAAGGCAGCGAACGGGGACAAGGATGGGTTGTTTCTTGGTTCGCCCGCTGGCAACAAAGGTACCAACGAAATCAAAAAGCCACCGTCGTCTGACAAAATCCGACTGCAGGACAATGACTGAAATCTAAGGATAGTTCTACGGACCGCGCAGAATGTAAAGGAACCGCAGAAATTCGCTTTGCAACCAGCATGTTAAAAAAGGTGCGAATGATAGCACCATACGGCTTTCATATCTTAAAATAGAGCTTGTGATCTTCTAGTCGCTGGGCAAATGTGTGGCGCAGTTAGGCCGTTACGTCGATGCCTCGGGTTACGTTGGCAGCTTGCTCGATGAGCTTTACAGCCGCCTGACCTTGTTGCTTGTCCGCATTGAACTGTTTCGCAAGCACTGCCGTGGCGATATCCTGTTGGGTTTTCGCTGTCTTGGCGTAAATGTCGATTGCCTGTTGCGTTACCGGTGAAATGGCCATTTTGTTTTGCCTCGTTTGAGATTGGAAAGATCGGTCGGATTGGACAAATTGGTCTGATCGGTCGGATTGGACAAATCTGTCAGATCCGTCTGTTTAGACAGATCCGACGAATTGGAAAGATCTGTCGGATCGAAATCACTATGTTGTTCTGAGTGCTAGTGAACCATGACCTGTCTTTCGTCATTGGCCAATAGTAATTTTGACGATCGAGAATTTGGTTCGTGCTCGCACGTGACAATCAAATCCATCGATACGGTCCATCTTCCGTTCACATCGCCTTGCACAACCCAATGCGGGATCATGCACACCGATTGATGAACCAATTCGAAGCCGCCCTCGCTCTGGCTAACGGTTGCGATTGGAAAACACCATAGTCCAGTTGGCCGGTTCGAGGTCCATTGAACATTCGCACCAAGCCACTGGTCGACCATCCCGATGTAGTCGGTGGATTCGATGTTCAAAACCGTACCAAGGTGCCCCATCCGTTCGCATCGCTCGTCATAGAAATAGCGATCGTCAGCGCCCGCAGGTAGGCCGGCGAAGTTGAACTCAACTCCAAAATCAAATGGGCGGCCAGGCGGAAGCCCCTCGATCAAATAGGTTATCTCGAGTGCATGACTTCCCGCAAAAAGCGTGATTCCCTTGGTGATGGTCAAAGGCACTCCCCAGGCGTTTCCCTCACGCCGCAGTTGTACTTGAATTTTCCCAGCGCCACGTCGTAGCTTTGCATCGTATGCTAAAGCTACAAAGTCACCGCGTTCGATCGCGGTACCGCGTTGGACGTCTTCGGCAGAAATTCCGGCGTCAAAGAAATGGTCGACTAATGACTTCCGAGGGAATTTGTCATACTGAAGTAGATTCTCAAGTCCCTGTTGTTTGAATACAACTCGGTCATGAATACTTGCGGTTTCGCTTGAAGCATGGCTGTTCCCAAGCTTGACTTTGGCGTGGTACTGTTCGGGTCGACGCTGCATGGTCGCCAACAAATTATGCTCGATTCCGCGGATGTCTAACTCATAGAGCATTCCACCGCTCGCGGGTGCGAAGTAGCCGATCAATTGGTCATTTGCCAAGCGAATCTCTGGAAACAAATCCTTGTTGTAGTCTTCGGTTGTGACATCGACCCACTCGCCATGGCGTCCATTCGAACGCTCAATCAAGTTATCGGCTGCGATCAGTTCGCTGTAGGTTGCATTGCGCAGATGCGGTAGATAGATACCGCCAAACGCTCCATGCCAGTAGGGGCAATTGCACTGACCGCGATACAAGTGATCCTCGGCTTGTGGCAACAAGGATTTGTCTCCATTGCCACGACGCGCAAATTCCAATCGGCGACTAACGTCCAGCATTCGGCAATACATTTCGTTGGCTTCCGAATACTTGATCCTGAAATTCCGCCAGTATCCACCCTTAAGAAAGGGCTTGAGTCTTGGCCATCTTGTATCGCTTTCCAACTCATGCACTAACGAATCGTACGAACCCTGACGTTCTACAGGTAGTGCCCATTCCGTCATCTCTCGGTACGAACAGTCAGGCAAGTACACCGATCCGGCAGGCGGCGTTTCGGTAATGATTTCGGAAGGTGTAGAGGTTTGCAACCAATCGCGGTTTGCCGTTAGCTGATCAAAAAACTGTCGCAACCATCCACGCTCATAAACGTGTTCTTTGGTATTGGGCCAGGTGCCGAACTTCTCACCATCGTCACCAAAAAGCAGCACGGAGCCGGGCGCTTGGTCGGCGACACTTCGACAGTACGCAATTGTTTCTAACGCAGGTGCGAACGGTAGCAAATAGCGAAGTCGTTCGCTTCCCGGGAATACTCGCAATACATGACCGTCGTCTTCGGTTAAGAAGTAGTTGGTCAGTTGCGAATCGTCCCAACCCGCCGAACGAAAATGGAAATCGTCCAGGATGGTGTATTGCATACCCGCAGGAACCAGATCGCGAGTCAACTGACTTTCCCATACACGTTCTGGCATCCACATTCCAGACACTGCCGTATCGAACCGAGTTTGTAGCCAACGAGTGTATTTCACGATTTGGCCAATGCGATCTCGGCTTGGAATCATCGTTAGAATCGGTTCGTAGAATGGACCGCCAACGATCTCAATTCGACCTGCGGCCACCAATGCCTTTACCCGATCGATGTATTCAGAGTGCTTGTCCGCCAACCACATCATCAATGGCCCAGAGGTGTGCAGCGCAAACTTCAAATGCTCATAGGGTTCAAATGTTTCAAGGAACGGCAGATAACTGTCTTGATAGGCTTGTTCGATTACACCATCGAAATTTCCCACGGGTTGATGGTTATGGAGAACGAGGCAAAGTCGAACAGTGTTTCTCATAAGGCGAGTCCCAAGGGATCACGGAGGCTAATGCTGGATGCAACGTAGCTAAGGCAAGCGTTTCGGCCTACTTTGCCGAACTCTCGCTGTATCGGCAAAATCGGCAAAAGTGTTTCGCCCCAATCAGCAACAATTGTCTTGCCCCTAAGGACTACCTAATTAGTTCGCCCGTCACAGCTTTATCGGCCTAAAGTTTTGGTATGGAACCGGTCAAACTTACACGCCTCGCGCATCCCCACCGCCAAAACTCTCGTTCCCTGGCTACTGCCTGGGAACGCACTGCCTTGGAAGCTCCGCCTCCAGCCACCTGCAAAAACGTATGTTGGTGCTTCCTCCCCCTATTCTTGATAGCTGCAGGATGTTCTGAGAATCAACCGGTCAAATCCGACTTCGAAAATCGTGCTGAAAAAGAAACGGTGGTTGGCCATTTAATTGGAAAGAGCGTCAAAGTCGCAAGCAAAGAAGAGGTCCAATTCCAAACGAACCGGGAGCAATCGACCTCCCCCAGCAGCCTGGAACAATCGCAGATTTCGCGATCGAATATGAATAGGATTTCTGACCATCGGCCACCTATCATGGCGATCCAATTGCCTGACCATACCCTGTTTGGAGTTCCGATCGGCTTGTTCTCGAACCAGACCGTATTGATGCGAAACGACGGTTCAATACAACGTATCAAGAAATCAGATATTGTTCGACAATCGGTTTTATCCGAACGCTTTCAATCCATTGATCGGAACGAGCTAATAAAACAGCTCAGAACTGAATTTGGCCGTAATTATACAATTCGAAATGAAAATCCCTATTTGATCGTCGCACGACCCGAGCATATCGAGGCGTGGACTCAACGGTTTCGAAGTCTTCATCATTCCTTCAAGCTTTATTGCACCACGCATGCGATTCCAACTCGCGAAATTGAGTTTCCGTTAGTAGCGGTAGTGTTTGGCTCACAGAGTGAATTCCAGCGATACGCCAACGCTGAAGGGACTAAGGTTCCTAAGTATTGCGTTGGATATTATTTCTCGGACAGCAATCGCATTCTTCTCTACGAATCTCCAGACTCATCCATCCAAGAAACACAAACAACCATTTGCCACGAGGCCACGCATCAGCTCGCCTTTAACATGGGACTCCACCAACGACGGGCCTCGACTCCATTGTGGATAATCGAGGGGCTTGCAACAATGTTCGAGTCTCCGTTACTTTCGGGGCTACATTCTCGTGAGGGGAAGTCGATGTGGCCGGCGTCGCGGCAATCTACATGGAGAGTCCTCTCGAAACATCCAGAATCCATTCAACCCATTGTCGCCGGATTGATTCACAATGATTTGGCATTTGAAGCCGACTTCCAAAATGCATACACCGTTGCTTGGGCGATGACTACTTACCTATCTCAGCGCCGTTCACAGCAGTTCGGACCGTACTTGCAACGAGTCGGAAACAAAACGCCATTTCAAGAATATGAAGCTGCTAATAGAGTCGCGGAATTCGAGAGCGCGTTCGGCACAGACTCACGATTGTTGACGCGCAAGATTATCAAGTATTTGGAAACGTTAGATTGATTCCAGGTTAGAAGCGACTGCGACCGCGCGGACCAATTGAAACAGGTGCATTCTCAACGTTCTCCTCGTTAGCCGCCGAATCGATTTCAATCGGCAGCTCGTCGAACTCCTCACCGACCTGACCTACCTCCACGACGTGACTGGTGCTCATAAGCTGCTGGTCACTTAGTATAGAGCCAACACGTCCGTGCTTCATGTCGACACGAGGCGTTCGGGACCCAAAGGTTACGTAGTCGTCCGTGTATGGGGAGCAGCAAAGGCTGCAACCTGTTGCGGAGAATGTACCCAGCACAAGTAGTCCCAAAACTTGCAAACTCAATGGTTTCATCGCAAACCTTTGCCCTTTGGCGTTTCTATTCGGAATGTTTTCCATTCGGCATAGGTGTCACATGCAGCAAAACGACCATCAACCCAGTAAACGTCGACGGAAAAGCAAGCATTTGGCGAGCTCGAATTAACTCGCCTCTTTTTTCACCTGAATGCTCATATCGGCAATGTGGAGTTGTGTAGTTTAGGTCGAGATTGCGGATTGAGAAAGAATTTCCGAACAGGTCAGGCGGACGAATTATTCAGTTTCTGCAACTCAATAGCCGAAGAACACCGAGTATGGGACACGATTCCAAGGTCCAATTATTCGAGCGAGAAACGACGTGCGAAAGTTTGGTCAAAGGCTTCAGACGACGCAGATATCCGGAGCCAAACCCTGGTGGGTGTGCATGATCGCGACTTTGTCGTTTTGTTTGTGGAGCCTGAACCTCTTACCAATTCTGCAAGTCGAATACCAACTTGTCACCAACTTGGCGATATCTCAGCATCGCTTGCCACTCCTTCAAAAGTTGTCCTGTCAATCGAACTTCGAATTTGCAGGCAAGAGTTCCGCTTTCTCTTCATTGGAAATTCTCCCTGAGGACACGAACCCAGCATCCTCAAATCGATCGGAACTAATATCGGTTCGCGTCAAAATTCGAATTCCACTCCGTAGTGCGGTGAACGACGTGGAGCGATGCCTCGATGAATTGACCACACCGAGCATGGAAAGCGCCGAATGCCAAGTATTTGCAAACCAACTTTTAAAGGAGCGTTGGCGACTAGAGTCATCCAATCACCTCGTGAAGCGTTTGGAGTTAGATCAAGAACGGGACCTGAATGCGATCGAAACCGAAAAAATTGCCGACGACTCGATCGATGTACCCTTGGCCACCACGCCGTTCCGATTGACTTCATATGGAACTCGAGAACACCGACCGAATACGCAATCAGTGCTCCTGGACAACTTGCGAGAACTGATTCACACGAGGACAGAAAACGTGGATGCGATGACGCTGACGCTTGAGAAGCTAAAGGCACAATCGCGGGGCTTTCTGTCGTTAACTGGTTCGCCAAGTTTGAATCCGTTGGTACGGCCACTATCGATGCTTCGTTTCACGATACTGTGCCTCTTGTCCGTTTCCGTGTGGCTGCTGCTAATGTGTTGGTTACATCCAATTGAAAATTACGCCCGGTTCTTGAAGCGTTCGAATTCGTCCCGTCAGAAAGCTCAAGCCAACAACAAAGCATCTCCGACATCGGGATCCACTTCATCGGGTGCCAAGAGGACTACGGATTGGATGCTTCGCGAGGGAATTCCTTATTTAGGCACGATTCAAATTCATTTGGGAGAGCCGTTAGTCGGGACAGCAAGATTGAAATCGAATCCGAGACTCGCTTTGGATACTAGTGTCACGGCGAAACATGAATTAAATCCGAAAGCTTCTTCCCAGTCATGTCCATTCGATGCAATCAAGTTGCTTCGGAGCCTTGGTGAAGGGTCACTCGTGCTTTGGATTGGACTATTCGCTTCGCGGCTCGTTTTCGATCCTGCCATTCGCGAGCTAGTCTCTATAGCCCCGCTGGCGGCAATTTCTAGAATCGTCTTTGGAATTCGTTAGCGAGTAAAAAGAAATGCACGACGCTAAACGCGATCCAAAGTCTCGTCGATTTTCGCGAGGGGTTGCGAGAAAACCCAACTTTGGTGTGAGCCGAAACATACTTCTTTTAGGGCTCGCTGGGCTAGTAACTGCGTCGTTTTCTGTCCTTGGATTATTCGTTTATGTTAATGGTGCAACGCCGAACCCCTCCCAGCAACTTGAAATCGCCATGAGGCTCATGCGAAAAGGCGAAAGCGAGTCTCCATTCAGAATCGCAAAGGCAATCAATTCCAAGTCACTCAAGAAGAAAGTGGATCTTTCAAAACGCGAATTTTTGCTCGGCGCAAACGAACGCAAAGTGGCCGAGGGGATCGTCCAGCAAAGAATTGCAAGAGATCGGAATGAACGTGCCGTGCGTCACCTGGAAAAGAGTCGGGAACTCTCTTTTCCAGAGGGATACGAGGGACTAGGCAACTACTACTTGGGGATGGCTTTGTTCGATTTGTTCCGATGGGATGAAGCTGAAACGCCCTTGGAAGTAGCGTCGGAACGGTGGCCACAGGGACGCGCGGATGCAATCGAACGATTGGTTGACATCGATATGTCCTTCGACAATCAAGACCCAGTCTCAGCCTTGGAGAGAATCGAACATTGGAGAAGCCTGCCTCGAAGCTCCGCTGACGAAATGGATCGAACGGTTGTAAAAGAGATGCAAGTGCTGTACGCCCAAGAAGACTACAAGAAAGCAGCAGACCTCCTCGATACTGTTCTATTGGTTTCTCCACAACGGCCAAATGCTGATCTTTTTCACGGACGCTGCATGCAAAAACTAGCCGATCGAGCCCGAGAGCCAGAGAGGTCAGAGATGATCAAAACGGCTATGACTGACTTTCAACGCGTTCTCGCTTCTACGAAAACGTCGGTCTTTGCTCGTCGACAGAGCAATTTGGAATTGGCTCGAGCAACTCGAAACCTGGGGAAGACTACACAGGCAGTGAGCGCCTTTAGCGCCCTTCGTTTGTCTTCTCCGTTCGAGTCGGAAAGCCTAGTTAGCGGCCTCGAGGAAATTGACTGCCTAATCGACTTAGGGCGGTTCTCGGATGCAGCTGAAACGCTGGAGCACATCACTAAGAACTTCGGAGAGTTGAAATGGTATGAGAACAACTGGATGCAGTTTTCTGACATGCGGAAACAGATTGTTTCGTCAGGCGAAAAGATGATCGACTCAAAGAATTACGGCGATGCTGCCAGATTCGCCAAATTCTTGCCGCCGCTATGCGATGAATCAGATCAGCTTCGCATGAACAGTCGACTCTACGAACTCTGGGCGCACAGCCTTGAGAATCAAAACGAAAATGCAAAGGTTCGATCTTACTTTATTTTGTCGGCGGAAGCCTACGAAGCGTTGTCACTCAAATTGATGAGAACGCCCGAGTTTGAGGGGCTTCTTTGGCACGCCATCGAAAACTACCGATTGGCGGGTTCTTTCAAGAAGAGCAACTTGCTTTTGGAAAACTTCTTGCGCTTTGAACCCCGCGAGAACCAACCCAAGGGACTCATGGTGATGGCTTGGAATTACAATGCGATGGCAGAACCCGAGCGAGCACGGTTGTCGCTCAATCGCATCCTGGAAAGCAATACTAGCACGCCTCTTATCTACGACGCTAGACTGGAGGTCGCTAAACTAAGTTCGGCAAGTGGGAAATTCCAAGATGCGGAAGACCTGGTGACTCAAAACTTGTCTGGCGATCTGACACCAGCCAGTCCTATCTGGCGCGAGTCCCTGTTTTTGCTCGGCGAAGTCCTCTACCTTCGCGGACTAAGCCTGCATGATCAAGCCAATGAAGCGAGCCTTCGGGACCCAAGCAAATCCTACGAAAAACTTTCCATCCTCGAGAAGAGCTACGATGAGTTGATTCGTTCTATCGTTAGGACGGAAGAAGGCCTCATGCGATTTGACAATGATCCTAGGCGACTTCAAACACTCTACACATTGGCCAACGCTTACAAAATGGCCTCAGGCTGGCCAGAATTACTCCTTACTGAAAACCGAAATGCAAACGAGGACACCCTGTCAAAGTGGAGATCCCAACGTAAAGAATTGCTCAATCAATCCAAGAACGCCTATTCCAAAATCGTTCAGCTCATGACCTCCGGAACAGACTTGTCCGCGACAAATCCGAATTCCGAGGGTCTACTTCGCAACAGCTATTTTGGTGTCGCAGATTTGCTTTATGAAGCTGGCGACTACGAAGAAGCGATCGTGGCATATCAAGAAACTGCGATGCGATTCATCAGCGAGCCCGAATCGCTTGAGGCCATGACACAAGTTTCAAATTCGCAGAAAAAACTTGGCAAGTTCCCCGAAAGCCGGCGGACTCTTGAAATGGCCAAGGACATACTTACTCGCATCCCGACCGAAAAAGACGCCAGGTTCATGGCCGTAACGAGTCACGATCGAAAAGGCTGGGAGCAGTACATCCAATGGCTAATGAAAGAACTAGAAGGAGCCAGGTAAACGCCCCTAATTTCAATAGCATGGCCCCCTTGGCCGTGCGAAACTCGGGCCAGGGGCTCAAGCTACGGGCGACGACTACAGCTTTAAGAAATTGGCCAACATTTGCAATCCATCCCTCTGACTTTTCTCTGGATGAAACTGAGTTGCCATCAAATTCCCGCGCCGAACCGCAGCACAAAACGGCTTCCCATAGTCCGTCCTCAACCACACCAAATCTTGGCTCGCTGGTATCACGTAGTAGCTGTGCACAAAATAGACGTATGGGTTTCCAAGTATCCCGTCCAACATCGCATCGTTCTGAACTGAACTTTCAACTTGATTCCAGCCCATGTGCGGGATCTTAAACGATTCGTCCTGGCCGTTCCGCTCGAACCGGACAACCTTGCCAGGCAAGATGCCCAAACCGTCATGGTGGCCACCTTCGTCGCTCGTATCAAACAACAGTTGCATCCCAAGGCAGATGCCTAAAAACGGTTTCCCGGATAATGACCACTCACGCAGAAATTCGACGAGGTTTCGTCTGCGTAGCTCCGCAATCGCATCGCCAAAGGCCCCAACGCCTGGCAGGACAAGATGCGATACCTGAGAAAGTTCGTTGCGGTCGCTACTGATCATGGCGCTTCCACCAACTCGTTCAATCGCTTTTTGCACACTGCGAAGGTTTCCCATCTGGTAGTCTACGATGCCTACTCGCTGTTCCATACTGTATTGTGCCCGGTTTGCCCGGTTGTGATTTGTCACTTTTTGCGTTGGACTGTTTAGAAATAGGACACCGTTCGTTGCACAAGTGACAGGCTAGAGTACAAATTTTGCCAAATGGTCACCCAGCATGGACAAAGTTTACCCACATTGGTGGATAACAACTGCGGGAAAAACAAGTCTAAAACAAGGTGATTCCAACGAAATACTTGGTTTTTCAGGGAAAGTTGTCGCTTTGCGCCCAAATCAAACAAAAAACCGGCCCAATAGTTGCAAGCATTTAACGAATGCCAGTGAACCAATGGTTGTCAAGAATCGTCAAATAACGGTTAGCGATGACCAGACTTGTCAAGTGTCGGTGCGATAGAACGATTGTCAACGTGGCAAACCGTTCAAACAATGCCCGGCGGGAGACTACAAGGAGTTCAACGATTGAACTTCGTACCCTATCGCCGAGTCGCTTGTTGCGGTTGGGAGCCGCATGGATTGAACAAGATTCGACTCAGCAGCAGGGAGCTTAAGTACTATGAATACCGACTATCGCATTTCACTCATCAGAGAACTAAGGGACCAACAGGTTCGTTTCGCTCCTCGTGCCAAGAGGAACGAACAAGCGGATCGAGCTGAATCATTGCTTTCCGAATTGGATCCAAGCAAGAACTATCCCTACGACTTCTTGTTTTTCCGCGTCACGGAAGTTCGCCCCGATGGTACCGGTTACCGATTGATCAAAGGCGATGACGCGGTCCACGATCTTCGTCTCTTCGTCGAAGACATTACCGATTCGATGAACCTTCGGTTAGAAGAAGCCAATGAGCCCGTTCATACCGTCGAAGACCTTAGCAAAATGTTCAACGTGTCGACAAAGACAATTTCGCGATGGAGAGATCAGGGGCTTGTTTCCCGTCGTTTCTTGGCCGAAGGACGCAAGCGGGTAGGGTTCTTGCATTCCAGCGTGGATCGCTTCGTTACGCAAAACAAAAAGCGAGTCGAACGTGGCGAACGGTTTAGCCAAATCAGTGACGCAGAGCGAGACGACATTATCGATCGAGCACGTCGCATTGCAGCTACCGGTTCCAACCTGTCAGAGGTAGCTCGAACTGTTGCTACCGAAGTCAATCGCAGCACCGAGACCATTCGATACACAATTAAGAACTTCGATCGACAATTCCCAAAGATGTCCGTATTTCCAGACCAACGCGAGGTGCTGTCGGACGAAGACCGACGAGCCATGTACCAACAGCACAATCGAGGGGTCTCAACGGTCGTTCTTGCGAAACGTTATGGACGCATTCGCAGCAGCATCGTTCGAATTTTAAATGAACAGCGCGCAATCAAAATTTTTGAATTGCCCCTCGATTACATGCCCAATGCCGAATTCGAGGACGAATCCCGTGTCGATGAGATGGTGGCTGACCTTCCAGTCGCTGCCGAGTCAACGCGCAAAGTGCGCGCCCCAAGTGGATTGCCCCCCTATTTGGCATCACTTTACGATGTGCCATTGCTCACTCGCGATCAAGAGTACCACCTGTTTCGCAAGATGAACTATCTGAAGCATGTCGCTTCCAAACTGCGATCCGAATTGGATCCCAAGGCACCACTCGTTTCCCTAATGGATCAAATCGAAAAGCTTTACGAACAGTCCGTCGCGGTTAAAAACAAGATCGTACAAGCAAACTTGCGTTTGGTTGTTTCGATTGCTAAGAAGCACGTCGATCCAAATGACGATTTCTTTGGCCTGATCAGCGACGGTAACATGTCCCTGATTCGCGCTTCGGAAAAGTTCGATTATTCTCGCGGAAACAAGTTCAGCACTTACGCATCTTGGGCCATCATGAAGAACTTTGCTAGAACCATTCCAGATGAGTTCAAGCATCGCGACCGATTCCGAACGAGCTCCGAAGAGGTGTTCTCAGGTCATGAAGACAGACGAGCTGATAACTTTTCGGCAGAAATTGATCAAGCGGCCCGCACGGATCAAATTCAAAAGATCCTTCACACTCTGGATCAACGCGAACAACAAATTATTGTTCGCCGATTTGGACTGGACCATCGCTTCGAGCCATTGACGCTCAAAGAAGTTGGCGAGGAATTGGGTGTTACCAAAGAACGTATCCGTCAACTCGAAGCCCGAGCTCTTGACAAATTGCGCGCAGCGGCAAACAACGCCCACATCGATAGTCCAGAATAACTAGCAGCCTTTGCTTAGCATCGAGCGGGAATATTACTCTCGGTTCTTCATGGTGGCATAGGTTTTCGGCCTGTGATTTGACGCCCACAGGCTGGAAGCCTATGCCACTTATTTTTCATTCGATTTAACTTTTTATTCTTCAATACAGTACAATTTCGTCCAACTGCGAACGAACAGTTGTTTGTCCACGGCAACCAGCGACGCGTCGATCGCATCGTCTAGCTGATTTACTGAGGCGATTTCTAAGTCGTCGTTGTCCTTTAGTACGACCGTCGTGCCTTCGCGACCAGTAAAATAAAGATGGCCATTGGCAACGATGGGAGATGAGTAAAGTGTCCCGACTCCAGACAAACGCTTTCGGTCGACCAAAATCTTTCCTGTTCGAACATCGACAGCGCTCAAAACATCGCTGTTGACTGCAGTGAAAAACAAGCGAGTACCGCTGATGATAGGCGATGGCACATAAGGTGTACCCTTGTTGATGTTCCATTTGACCAGGCCCTTGTCTGTGATGTCGCCACTAGAATCGAGCGGAATAGCATTGGCACACGCAGCTCGATAGCCACTCATGCAGATAGCATTGTCCCCGAATCGAATCGGAGAGGGGATCGCATTGGTCGTCTGACCACCGCATTCCCAAAGTTGCTCACCTGAAATTGTGTCGTATGCTCTGGCCCGATTCGTTCCGTTGACAACCACCATCGACTTACCCTTGTAGACGGTTACGAGCGGAGTGTTCCATGACGTTACTTCGCCTGGACGTTTCGTCTTCCATACTTGCTGACCAGTCCGTTTATCGAGGGCCGTAATGAATGAATCCTCTTCGTGATCCCAATTGATGATCAACAAATCGCCCGCCAAAACCGGCGTAACGGCTTCGCCCCAGCCCAATCGCGTTCGCATATTCCCTAAATCGATTTGCCATATCAAATCTCCGTCGAGCGAGTAGCAAAAAAACCCCCGAGAACCAAACGAAACGAACAGTCTTTCACCATCCGTGGTTGGTGATCCTGCCGAGTATGTATTCGTCTCGTGCCTTCCTTCGTGCGGAACTTGTTCTATCGCGGTTTTTTGCCACTTTGGTTTCCCTGTCTCTCGATCGATACTCGTGACGAGAAAGCGATAAAAAAAATCATCTGGCGTCGTTTTCGCGCGTTCATCGTTGACGACAGGTGTAGAGCTTTTCTTTGATGTTTTCTCGGCGGAAGCAATAAAAACTTGGTTGCCCCAGACTATCGGTGTCGCAGTTCCCTCCCCCAACAAACTAGCCACCCATTTGATGTTGGTCTTGCTATCCCACTTCAACGGCGGTTTTGCATTTCCGCCAGCAACTCCATCTGCCGTTGGCCCACGCCATTGCATCCAGTTCTCACCACCGTTCGCCTCCATTGCTATGACACAACCCATCAGTACAACAAACACAAACGAAAATGCTCGTGCAAAATAGGGTTTTGTAATCTTCACACATATATCCTTGTAGGCGTGCGGCGGGCTGAAATCTGTACGTAGCATGAACCCCTGGGCCGTGTGCCGCACGGCCCAAGGGGCCATGCTACGGAAAAAAACTACCGCCGCTGGCCTTAACGGAAAAACTACCGCTTGCGGTCTCATCATCAAAATGGCGTGATCCAAGCGGGCTCCCAGCCTTGTCGATAGGGTTTGGTAAGCCACTCTTGTGCCTTCGAATGATTGGTAATTTTGAGAGCTTTGGCATCCCACTTGAGCTCTTGCTCTGGAAACCGAATGCCGATTGTCCCTAGTAAGACAGCTTCCGTGAGTGATGCCGCGTAGTCGAAATGAGATGTGGTTTGTCCAACTCCCCGACAAGCGTCCGACCATTGAATGTAGTGATCCACTTCCTTGACTATAGGTACCGTTGCTTCGGGGAATTTCTCCTCAGGAAAGAGCTTCGGCATGGCAACGTGCGGAATCACCATCGAACCCTTTTCTCCAATGAGGACAGAACCCGCACTTGGCAATTTATATTCAAGTGGGATGTCGTTTAACAGTTCTCGGGGAGGCGATATACCAATGGCGTCATACCAGGTGACTGGGACAATTCGGCCAAGCGTACGCTCCGTTCCTGGGAAAAAGTAACGTAATACAGCTTTGTCAGTCCAAGAGTCTGGCATCAAACTTGGAGCGGAGCCTACAACGGACAATGGCGCGCCTAATTCGAGAGACTTGAACACAGGATCTAAGATGTGACAACCGAAATCCCCAATTTGACCCGTGCCGTAGGCCTGCCAACCCCGCCAGTTGAACGGATGATACATTCCTTCCTTGTATGGTCGTTCGGGCGCAACACCTTGCCATAAATCCCACCGTACATGGTTTGGGATCGGATCAGCCCCGTCAGGACGCGGAATGTGTCTTGGCCATGTTGGCGTCGTGCCCTGCCATGAATGCACCTCTTTGACTTTGCCAATCATCCCTGAATGGACTACTTGAACGGCAGTACGATAGGCCGAGTGCGATTGGATTTGATTGCACATTTGCGTGACCACCTTAAATTTCTTGGCAGCCAATTGCATTTGTCTCGCTTCAAATACGGTATGCGTGAGCGGTTTCTGACAAAACACGTGTTTGCCAAGTTGCATGGCAGCCAAAGCAATCGGTGCATGCATGAAGTCCGGCGTCGACACTAAAACTCCCTGGAAGTCTTTAGAATCATCCAACAACCTACGCCAGTCTTCGTATCGCCCCGCGTTACCGTACTTCTCCGCAGCTCGACCTAGATGATTCTTAGAGCTATCGATATCACATATGCCAATCACCTCAACCTCCGGGCTCGCCGCAACGCCGGTCAAGTCGCTCCATCCTTTTCCTCCCGTGCCAACACTTGCAATTCCTAGGCGACGGTTTGCGCCGTAAACTCGCGAATATTGCAACGCAGGCAGTGAAATTGCTGCGGAAGCAAGCGTTGCAGATTTAACGAAAAATCGCCTATTCTGTGGCAAGGACATAGAAACTCTCTGGAAGGAATGGTGGGTGGGTTCAGGGATCAGGAATCTAGGTTCGATCATTGAGCGTTGTTGAGCCGCAGACTCGAGCCGCGTTGGGAGACGCCGCGATTCATCTAAGGGTCAACCATCGGTGTTGATTTTACAAGAATTGGGATTGCAAGTAGGTGATACCAAGCGAGAATCGCGAAAAATGCGAACCGCATTATTTTCTCGCTCAAGTCTTTCGAACGGAATCTTTATGGAACTTCCAAGATTTATTCGTATCCGACAGAATTTCCCCATTACTCCACCGCTCGACATTCGACGAACGCTTGAAATCGAATTCCTAAAGTTGAGAGATAAAATCCGTCCAGGGGACCGAATCGCAGTTGGAGTTGGGAGCCGAGGTATTACGCACTTGGTTGAGATCGTTGCCTCCGTTCTCGAACAACTTCGAATCTTAGGAGCAAAACCATTCATTATTCCCGCCATGGGTAGTCATGGCGGTGCGACTCCGCAAGGCCAACGCGATGTGCTCGCAAGTTACGGTATCACCGAATTTTCGATGGGCGTTCCAATCATGGATTCGTTGGACGTGCAACAAATTGGCATCTCCAAGGACAATGTTCCTGCCTATTGCAGCACCGAGGCGCTTGAGGCTGACGGTATTGTGCTCATCAATCGCATTAAACCGCATACAGATTTCTTCGGCACCCTCGGCAGCGGTTTAATAAAGATGAGCGTCATCGGTCTCGGAAAAAGGACCGGCGCGTCGGCAATGCATCTCGCCGCCACGCAATTTGGCTATGAGAATGCCATCCGAGGGATCGCACAAGTTGTGCTTCAGAAAACGCCATTGCTTGGCGGAATTGCAATCGTCGAAAATCAATTTCACGATACAGCACGTATTCAAGTTGTTCCAAAGGAAGATTTCGAATCGGTCGAGAGACAGTTGCTCATCGAGGCCCGTTCACTAATGCCCTTGTTACCTTTTGACGAGATTGACCTTCTGATCATCGACCAAATTGGCAAGAACATTAGCGGTGCAGGGATGGACCCAAACGTGATCAATCGAAGTATCCACGGCTACAGTAGTCTGCCAATGCGCGGAGATCGAACTTCACCATTCATTCGCCGAATCTTCGTTCGAGGCCTAACCATAGAGACCGACGGAAACGCTGTCGGTATAGGAATGGCGGATGCAACGACGACGCGACTTGTTCTCGAAACCAATACTCAAGTCACCAATATCAATGCCCTCACATCATTAACTCCACTAAGTGTCAAAGTCCCGATCTCGTTTTACACAGACCGCGAGGCTATCGAAAGAATGCTGGCTTCTTTGCCGCTGCCTGATACACGCAACGCAAGGGTTGTTCGCATTCTCGACACGCTTTCCGTTGCCGACATGGTTATTTCAGAGTCGCTATGGAATGAAAACAACGCCAATGCAAACTTGACGCCCTTAAACGAATTGCATGAAATGGAATTCGACGCATCTGAAAACTTAGCGACCTCCCTCCCGTAGCTTGGTCCCCGGCCATAGGTCCATGTTACGAGCTTAGTGTTCGATCGTATAGTTCTCCAACTTTGAACCACAGAGCCACAAAGAGCGCAGAGAATTGCATGATCCCAGCTCGGAGAATACTCTGTGATCCTCGTGTCTCTGTGGTCTTGTAATCCGTCGTGGTTTAGTGTTCCTTCGGTGGGAGCGTGGCAAGATGGACCAAATTAGGCCCTCCAACTACCCATCACTCAGTGGCTGTGAACTACGCAAGTACGCAAGTAAGTCCGCAATCTGCTGGTCAGTCATTGCGTTGAGCATCCCCTCAGGCATTAGCGATGTAACCTGCTTCAATACTTGATCCACTTCCGATTTAGAAATGACATGGGACGTACCATCGATTGCCTTGAGGGTGAATCGCTCGTCGCTTTGATTTTCGATAAAACCTGTCAGTACCGAACCGTCCTCCATCCGAACGCCTACGGTTTGATACCCCTCACGAATCTCGAGACTTGGGGCAATGATGTTTCGCAGAAGTGTTGGCAATTGGTCGCGTTGATAGCCTGTCAAGTCCGGCCCGATTTCGCCCCCCTCCGCGTAGAGCTTGTGACAGCGCGCGCAGTTTTCTTTGAATTGAGCCTTGCCTCGGTAAGGGTCTCCCTCAATAGGTTCCACTCGCCCAAGCAGACTCGCCACGTCTCTTTGCGCTTGCACTAAATCCGGTCCTTGCATACCTGGGTAAAGCTGCGAAATTTTGAGCTGCAAGGCTTCATCGCCATGGAGACGCATCGCTCGAACGCACTCCATCGGCATGGACGCTGCGTCCACTTTTTGAAACGAACAAGCATCCAACCAGGCTTGCGTCCATGACCGCCGCGTACCTAATACTGAGCCAGCTACGGCTCGCAAACTAGGAGTTAGGTTACTCCATTGGTTGAGGATTGTCTCCGATACTTTTGCATCATCAAAACCTGCAATTGCAGAAAGCGAGGCAGCCCGAATAGGTTCCGACTCTCTCGTGTTGCTTGCAAGCTGCAATAGTTTGGGTAACGCTTCGACATAGTGCAATTCGCTTGCGAGCTGTGCAATTTGAATGCGCGTTGCCAACATAGCCTTGGAATCAACAAGCAATTGCATCGCCTGCTGCTTGGCTGCGACGTCGCCCCTTCTCATTTGCAGAGTTAATGTTGGTTGCCCAAGACGGATCAACGCATTTAGTACCGCGTCGGGGACACCCAACAGCGATCGCCCCACAAAAGCTCGTTCGAAGGCCTCCGTCGCATGCTGTGCTGCGACCGGCCTAATCGAGGAAGACTGCCCTTCAATTTCCTTTAGGACTCGCGTGACCGCGTTCATGCTCGAGGGAGTGTTCTCTTTCGCCCACAACTCGATCAAATTGGGCGCAATACGCTGCTTTCCGAGCGAACTGTTCCAGAATCGTTCATCCAACTGCAACTTGCTCAGCACAAGATCCGAAGAACCAGAATGCGGCTCGATCGCCCACCAAATCAACAACGGCAATGCAAGATCCTCTTCAGGCAGTTCGCGTGCCAATAATGCTGAGACTAACGAGAGTGCATCCTCGCCATTCAGCCGTTTTGCTGAGCTTGCAATTTGGCAAAGCACCTTTATGTTTTTCTCGACTGAAGCAAGTTTCAACATGGCCGGCAACGAAGTTCCGCTTATCCTTCGATCGTCGCAGATCAACCGAATTGTCCAAGCTCGTATGGCCGGATTGGAATTGGAGAGCAATTTGTCCAGGCTCAGCGATTCATTGCTCGAAGACAAAATGGAGTCTTCGATCCAACCACAAGCATGGGCGGTCCAAAGATACTCCAACCCAGTTTGACCACCTTTTTCGATACCCTGCTCCAACTCCATGCGAAGCTCTTCTCGAAGCGGATGTCTAGCAATCAACTCCCGAGCTCTCCAACGCTGCCAACGATACGGATGATTCAAATGGGCCAAAAGAAATCGAGCCGCATCGCGATCGCCTCGATTCGCAAGCGATGGTTCCCATTTCTCAACTGCCGGGGCGTTGTCTGGTTTCAATCTGTAGACACGGCCGTGATCGCGATCCATTTTGCCGACATGCGCATACAAATGCGCAACCTGGAAATCATACCAGTCGCAGACATAAGCGGCTCCGTCAGGCCCATCCTGTATCGCAACCGGGCGAAACCACTTGTCGTCGCTAGCGACCGTATCCGCAATATCCTTTGTTTCAAAGGTCGAGCCTGCCTCCAACAATTGCGATTGAATCAGTTTGCCATGCAATGGGTCCACCGCCAACATGGAACTAGGCATCGAAGAACCGAAAGCGGTGCCATCGGTCATAAGCATCGCATGCGTAAAGCGTTGAATAGGCGGGTGCTTCATCGGGTCCAAGTAACCAAATGTATTTGGGTTCGATAACCCGCCATGTTTATTAAAACCCTTTCGATAGTACGCGTCCTGTAGGTAATGGAATCCGCGTGTGTCGCCACCGTTGTGCCCTGAGAAGACCTCGCCCTCATCATTGAACGCTACCGAAAATGCATTGCCACCACCCTCGGCAAAGATCTCATACTGGCGAGTGATGGGATGGTAACGCCAAATCGCTTGTCCCATGGAGCGCTTCGGAATTTCCTTGGAACCGTAACGCCGTACGCTTCCGCTGACCGTGCTCCCCTGGGCTGCATACAGCCAGCCGTCCGGGCCCATGCACAAACTGTTCACAACCGAATGAGTATCCTCCAGCCCAAAGCCCTCCAAATGAACTTCCGGTACACCATCTGCTTTCAGATCTCCATCCTTGTCAGCATAAAAAAGCAGATAAGGAGGGTTCAAGACCCAAGCCCCATCCCCAGTCGGCACTACCGAAGTTGCAATGTTGAGGCCATCCACAAATGTTGTTTCCATTTCAAATGCCCCGTCTTCATCACGATCTTCATAGACGGTGATCTTGTCCAATCCAGGAACACCACCATGACCTGGTGGAAGAGGCACCGAGTCGTAAACCGTTCGCCAAAAATTGTCGCGACTAAGCCTTCGCAAACCAGCGGGTTCAGGATACTGAAGATATTGAACAACCCACAACCGACCGCGCGAGTCGAAAGCAGTGCTAAGCGGCTGGCTGATTCTGGGCTCTGAGAGAATGGTCTCCATTGAATAGCCATCGACCACGCGGAATTTCGAAAGAGCATCGGGCGGACTAAGGGCTGGACCTAGGCCTTGATCCTCAGGCTTTTGCATGCCGCCGCAAGGGTCGGCAAAAAACAATTCCACCAATAGTATCAAAGGCAATGCTATGCAACGCTTGTACTTCATAATCTCTCCAGACTATCGACTTGGTGTAGCTCGGCTCTCCGAGCCGAGAAAAACGGCACGGAGTGCCGTTCTACACTAAAAACACGGCCCGCTAGCTGACTAACATTGGACCTTGGTGACTCGAACCACGGGATTTCCAAACGTACTGCCGCCGCCGAGATCGGTCAGTCTCTCGCTGGTTATGTCGTTCAGACTCTTGCGATCCGGGGCTAGTTTGGGCCACCATTGCCCCAACGCAATCGCAACTCCGGGCTTACCGTCCTCACTTACAATCGCCTTGCGACAAATGCTGCCGCTGCAACTTGTAACGTCGACATGATCACCATCGGCTATCCCCAATGGACCTGCATCCAGAGGATGGATAATGATTTGAGGCTCTCCGCCAGCCATCTTGATTACGCTAGGCACGTTGCCCATAGAAGTATTTAGAATGAACGGCCCCGGGGGCGAAATCAGTCGTAATGGATACTCTTGATTCGGCTGAACTTCAAAGTCTAGCTGCCTGGGCGTGGGCGAAAAGCGAATTTTGCGGTCCGGAAAATTACTACCATCCGAGTAGGGCAAATAGGGATCGGGTAACTGCAATTTAATGCTTCGCTCTCTTATCAGGCGTTCGGCAGTAATGCCCGCCAATCTCGGATTCGTCGAGTCCAACAACTCCTCCAGGATCTGCTCGGTCGACCAATACAAACACTCGTCACCGAAGCCCAATCGACGGGCTAGTTCCGTAAATATCCACCGGTTCGACTTCGCTTGACCGCGAGCGGCTACCACCGGTTCGGAATATTGCAAATAGTAGTGGCCATAGGACGTATACACATCAGAGTGCTCTAGAAACGTCGTTGCTGGTAACAGGTAATCCGCATAGTCGGCAGTATCGGTTTGGAAATGCTCAAGGACCACGGTAAATAGATCGTCGTTACCAAGTCCGCGTCGCACGCGAGACGAATCCGGTGCTACCGCCGCCGGGTTACTATTGTAGACAAATAGGCCTCGAACACGCGTTGTATCCGGATCAAGCTCCGAAGCCAGAAGGGACATATTGACAAGCCGTGTTCCAGGCTGAATCAAATCACTACCTGAAACACGACGCGTATTCAATCCAAAGGCACCGCTCGTTGAAAGACAACCGCCTCCCCCCTTCTTTCGCCAAGCTCCTATCAACGCCGGCAAAAGCGTAATAGCTCGCAACGCATTTCCGCCGCCTTCGTTTCGCGTCATGCCATATCCAACTTTGATGAACGAGGCTTCCCCGGTTGCATAGCCGCGAACCATGCTCCGTAGTGCCTCAAGTCGTATGTCGCAGTAGTCCGCGGCCCGCTCTAGAGTCCAGTTGCTACAGGCCTCTCGGTATTCTTCAATACCGATGCAATGCTCTTCCAAATAATCCTCATCATGCCATTCATTGCAAAATATTTCATTGCCAATCGCCAATGCCAGCGCAGCATCCGTCCCAACCTTGATCTGCCAGTGTTCATCGGCAAAGCGCGAGGTCTCATTGCGGTATGGATCGATGTGAAGAATACGACAACCCTTCTTCCTCGCCTCCTTGAGAAAGGGGGCAATATGCGAATTGCTTCGAAGCGCGTTGATTCCCCAAAGCACGATGTATTTCGAATGGATCAGATCTTCAGGGTCTGTACCGATTTTGTTGGGGCCATAGTTGGCCTCCCAACCTGCCCCACCAGTTGCAGCACATATTGTTTGATCTAACTCTAAGGCTCCAAGCCTACGGAAGAAAGCAAACGGTGACGTGCCTTCGATTACCCCCATCGTTCCGCCATAGCAATAAGGCAGAATCGATTGGGAGCCATGCTGCTCTACAATCGATTTGGTTCGTTCTGCAATTTCATCGAGCGCAGTTCCCCAGGATACTGTTTCAAAACGCCCCTCCCCCTTCTTTCCAACTCGTCGTTGAGGCAATAGCAAGCGATCGTCTTGTTCCTGCCGTTGTGGGTAGCGAGCCATCTTGGCACATGCGAATCCCTGCGTGATAGGGTGCGACGGAGCCCCAGCCAGATGAGTAACTCGATCGCCCTCGACCGTAATGTGTAGCGAGCAAGCGTCAGGGCAATCCAAAGCACATATGGTCGGCAAAACAATGGGAGTCATTCAGTTTACGTTTTTCGCTTAGCCACAGGTGCAGGCTTTGGATATTGATTAATTGTATTGAACACTCACAAAGGGCGGGATGTCCAAGCCCATCAGGGCGTGATATTGTGGGACATTCTCCTAGGCTCCGAGACTCCGCCTCAGAACGTAACGCTACAGAGGCTCTGCCCAGTCATTAGCAATTAGTTTAGCGACTTTTGCGTCAATTGCTATCAACGGCCAAGTCGATCTTGACCGGAACGTCGTAGATTCGCTATCTATCCAAAACGCATTCTATTTCCAATTGTGGCGATTCCCGTCCATCCAAGGCGATCACGATGCTCCTTTCGATTGTTTTGCCGGTTTATAACGAACAGGAAGTTTTGCCTGCGCTCTTCCAAGTTCTTCCAGCCGTCCTAGAAAGGATAGGTTGCGATTACGAATTGATCTTCATCGACGACGGAAGTCGCGATGCAACGCGTTCCATCCTAAATGAAGCTGCCGAACATGACGGCCGAGTTAAAGTCCTCGGCTTCAGTCGTAACTTCGGCCAGCAAGCTGCCATTACGGCCGGCTTGGATTTTGCAAACGGAGATGCAGTCGTAGTCATGGATGCCGATCTCCAAGATCCACCCGAGTTGCTCGAATCGATGATCGATCAATTCAAGCAAGGCTTCGACGTTGTATCCACTCAAAGAATCGCACGAGACGGCGAGAGTGTTTTCAAAAAGGTCACTGCATCCGCCTTCTATTCCTTGATGCAAAAGGCCGTCGACGAAAGATTGCCGCCACAGTGCGGCGACTTTCGATTGTTCAGCCGTGGGGCTGTTCAAGCCATCAGGAAATTTCGCGAACAGCATCGCTTCATGCGTGGATTGGTTGCTTGGCTAGGACTTCGTGAAACGATTATTCGATTTCACCGCCCCGCTCGAGTAGCCGGCGAAACAAAATATTCTCCAATCAAGCTATTCAAACTAGCCTGGACGGCCATCTCCTCGTTCTCTGCGATGCCGCTCAAGGCGTGTTTGTACGCAGGACTAATGCTCACCTTGATTGGCATTGGATACTCGCTCTATGCCGTTTATGCGGCCATATTCGTAACGACAACGACGCCTGGATGGAGTTCTCTAGTCTGCTTTCAACTGCTCTTCAACGGAGCGACACTCACTGCCGTTGGTCTTGTAGGTGACTACGTCGGACGAATCTACGACGAGTCCAAGCAGAGACCGCTCTATGTCCTCGGCGACTCGGTCAATATTCAAGCGTCAGGCTGTGCTCACCGCGCGGTTTGGATCAATCCGCCAGACGACTCTCCGTCGCAAAACTCCCATCTATTCCGAAAACCTCAAATCCATCGAAGCGACGAAGCCAGCAAAAAAAACGCGGCCTAGTTGTAGCATGGCCTCCTGGGCTTCGCGAAACTCGGGCCAGCACAAGCTTCAGTAAACCAACTCCTGCCGCTTGCCTAAATGAAAGACTTTCGCTCCTCTCGGAATATTCGCATCTCGAAACCAACCATGATTCGAAAAGAGACCTTCCTACCGCTGATCTGCTTATTCATCGTATGCATCTCTGTGATGATGGTCCACGTCGGGAATACTCACCTTTGGGATCAAGACGAGGGGTTCTACGCCGCAACTGCCGCTCAAATGTACACCCGAAACGAATGGGTCACCCCCTCCTTCAATGGCAAACTCTTCGCGCATAAACCACCCATGATGTTCTGGGGCATGATGGTTGGTTATAGTGCGTTCGGCATTACGGAACTTGGTGCTCGTTTCGCCTCCACCATCTTTGGTCTAGGGACCGTCCTGTTGACGTTTGCGATCGCTCGTAAACTTTTTGATACGACAACCGGGTTATTCGCTGGATTGGCGATTAGCTCTTGTATCATGTTCACGCTTGTTTCTCGCTCCGCAACTGCAGACGCTCACTTAACCTTTTTTACGGCACTTGCATTGTACTCCTGGGTTTGCGATTACTTCACCGACGAGGTTGCTTCACGTGATGAGTTACTCTCTTCCGTTCGTTGGCGAACATGGGTCGCAACGTATGCTGCCATGGGTTTGGCTGTTCTGACGAAGGGTCCAATCGGTTTTCTATTTCCGACAGCAATCATAGGACTATTTTTACTTTCGGAAATGAAAATAGCGGTTCCGGTACATTGCACTTTTCTTCAGCGCATTTGGTTGCAAGCAGCTCCATACAGGCCCGTCGCGTTTTTCAAAACAATTTGGAAAATGCGACCGATCACCGCTGCTCTTACGGTCGTGCTAGTTGCCGCCCCTTGGTTCTTGTTAGTTCAGTGGCAAACCCAAGGTGAGTTCTTGAAAGAATTCATCGGTGTTCATCATCTTGGACGCATGTCCCAAGCCATGGATAACCATAGCGGACCCATCTACTACTATTTGGCAGCGTGCTTGATCGGTATGTACCCATGGTCAGCGTTTGCCGTTCCAACTGCTTTGAGTTGGATCACCCAAGCGAGAACACCCGCACAGACCCGTGCAGTTCGCTTCGTTAGCAGTTGGGCTGCGGTCTACTTGGTTATCTTCTCCATGGCCAGTACCAAATTGCCAAACTACGTTCTGCCCGCATATCCTGCGCTGGCGATTATGATTGGCCGCTATTTCACATTGTGGACGCAAGACGTAAACAACGTAAGTCGCGTTTGGCTGAACACGGGCTGGATTCTTCTAATCGCATTTGGTGCAATCCTTGCAGCTGGCGTCCCGATTGCAGGGCTAGTTGAATTTGGTGGCCAAACGTTGCTCGATCGCATTGGAATGGAGAGAGTATTCCAGCATCGATTCGTGTGGCTGGGCGTCGCCGGGATTCCTCTCCTGCTTTTCGGAACACTGGGCGCATGGTTGCTCTGGAGCAATTTACCACGATTGTCGGCCGGTGCTTTTTCGATCGGAGCATTGACCATGATGGTGACACTCGCACAATACGTCGCGCCGGAACTGGACCGACTCCAAACGACGCAGCGTCTGGCTCAGCGATGGAGCAACCAGTTAGCATCCAGCGACGCGCATGTGGCTATCTTGGGCTATTTTCGTCCAACCATGGTTTTTTACTTCGGACGAGATATCGATTTTTGCGATTCGGAAGACGAAGCCATCGATCTCGCTCGAAATGATCGAAACTCGATTCTCTTTACGACTGACAAACAATATTCGAAAATCAAAGACAAGCTCCCGGCCTCGACTCGGGTTATCGAACGTGTCTCGCAGTTTCCAAATCGAGGCGAAGTTTTGGTTCTTGGGGATAAGTCATTGATGCGATAGGTTTCCTTGAATATCATTCGAGGCATGAATGAGACTGTCGAAGAATTGAAAACCGTTGCAATTCTTGCATTGCAATCTCCAGTCATTTCCGTTTCGCTAGAACAATGGAACCGGATTGGCGAGCAGCTTGCTTGCCGATTGCATCATCCAGTTGCGGTTGTTCAACTCACTAGCGGGCCCTCGGCCTACGATGGATTCCAATCCAATATAGAGTGGTATGCCAATCAAGGTTTTCGACGTTTTGTCGTCATGCCGATTGGGTTGGAACCCTTCGATCTCCAAGCGTTGGTCGAAGTTGTCGTTTGGATACGAGTGAGGAAACTTGACGTCAGGTTGCATGTCTCACAGTCTTGGACAGCAAGGGATTGGGTTGATTCTGTATTGCCTTCGATCTTAGACTCCCTGGCAAAGGGGAGTACGACTTTCCAGTCTCGCGAGTTTGCCAGCAAGACGTCCGTACTCTTGCTGTCGCAAGGAGTCCATCCGAGTTTTGACGTGGGTCCGGAGTTAGCTTCCATCGCACATTACCTTCAACAGTCCGAAGAAAACTTGGACGTGCGATACGCATTTTTGGAAAAGCAAAATCCAAGTCTACCGAGCGTTCTGAAAGGAATGGATACGGATCGAACTCAACGCGTCGTCGTGTTGCCTTGGCGAATGGATTCCATGCAAATCGAAGCTGCATTCGTTGAGATCGGTTCGCTCCACGCAATTGAGCTAGCGATTGAGCCCTACGGATCTGCTTGGACTTGGGATCGTCGGACCCACGATCAGCCGCAATGGATCGACTTGCTAGAACAGCCCGGATGGATTCATGTGGCCGTCGGTAAGTACTTGGATGCGCTAGCCACGCGGTCAAGGGAGCGATACTTCGTAACGGCTGGCAACAACTCGGATTCGATCGTTAGTCCTATCCAATATGGACTGATAGAACTTGACCGAGATCTAGACTTGATGCTGCCCGCTGAGTATCTGGGCAGAACGGATGAAGTCACGTTCCAATCGATGGGCAGCGCGACGATCGATTCCGATCAATTCGGCGAAGTTGCTTGGAACGAAATATGGACCAGTTTTTGTGACCTAGCGATGGCAGGCGGTCCACCGCATCGAGGACGACTGCTGGAAGCGATAACAGCAGAGCAGGCAACGGCAAAACCATATGCATACGAGGCAGTCGTTGCCGAATTGAGGCGCGGTATAGAGTTGGTTACTGGGCTACAGACCTTGAAAGGTGAAGTGCCGGGTTGGATTGGTGTGGTGTGCAACGATGAAGCCATGGCAGTCTGGTTGATGAGGGCCATCATCGTCGAAAACGTCATGGTTCGACGCGAGGGGCATGTCCTATTCCTTCCTGCCGGTCCAAACTTTAGGGTCAAAAAGGAAATCAAAAATGTCATCACGTCTGTGGCGAAAACAGTACACTACTGGCGAGCCCACAAGAAACTCAATTGACAGATGGTACGAACATCTCCTTGAAATCGATCGCCGATTTGGTGACTGCATACATGGCGACAATCGTAATCGAAACCACTGCAATCCACAGCATTGCATCCCATAGCTTCGATGGCGCCAATGCTTTTTCGATTCGCCGGTAACGAAAATAGAGGGTGGATATAGCAATCATGGGAAGAGTTGCCGCTTGCGCAAAACCACCGACAACGGTCATCGATTTTGGGTTGGTGAAGAGCAAGAACAAGACGAGCGCCAAGATCGGAAAGAAAAGAGAAAAACGATGGATCCATTTGGCTCGATGCGAAAAACTTTGATAACGAACTGCTCCGGCGAGACTCAGGAAATCGGCGGTCATCCGAGCGTTTCCTGCACAAGATAGATAAAGTGTTTTAAAGAGTACGGCACCGGCGCCAATCAAGAAGACGATCCGTGTCCAATGACCAAATGTGTCTACAAACATGTGCGATAGGGTTTCGATCATGGCAGTCCCCTTGGGATCCAACCCCTGTGGATGGAGAACCGTGGCTCCCATGAAATAGAAAGACACGGTGGAGATCGTAAAGACGATCATACTGATCCAGGCATCGATGTACATGACGCGAATCCATCCACGAGCTCTTCGATTCCAATCTTGGCTACCATCTCTTGGACCAACATATCGAGCGTATCCCTTTTCCAAACACCAGTAGGGATAGTAAAACAATTCCGTAGCACCGACTCCTGTGATGCCGAAGACTCCGAAGGCCATCGCGATAGATTGTACATCGGAAGACGGGAATTGAAATTTCAAGCCATCGACCACTTGTGACCAAGGGATAGGATACGTTGTCCAAGGAAGCAGCATTGTGGCTGTTACGGTTAGAAGGGTCACTGCGATTACAATTGCCGTCGTCACGATCTCAATTCGTTTGTAGCTTCCACTCCATAAAAGACCTATCGCGATAACGCAGGTGAGAAATGCCCAAGGCAATTCGGGACGCTGCGCCAGCAAATTCCCAATCCAGGAACCGGACGGAAGATTTGATCCAAGATTTTGCGACACTGACGGAAACGCTAGATTCAATGACTGGCCTACCGTACCGGTCATGGCACCAAGCTGAAAAACAGTGGCCAGCATCATGATCAACCACCACCAGACAAGCCAATTAGCACCGAACCGTGGTCCGGACAACGCATTCAATGCGCCCAATGTTGGTTGGCCCGATGAAATGGCATGTCTGCCAATCTCGATTTGGACAAAGACCTTGATAACGCAACTGAATAGAATCAGCCAAAGGAAAATAAAGCCAGTCTTAGCACCGAGAGCCGTCGTGAGCAAAAGCTCACCCGATCCCACGATCGTTCCGGCAAGTATGATGCCTGGCCCGATCATCCTCATCGCCTTAAAAAAAGACTTCGGTGGCTCCTGAATGGCATCGGAGTGCATTGCATACGGATCGTAAGGAGAGGATTGCGCTAAATTGGAACTCATTTGCGGAAGGAACTTGTACCTGGAGAGGAATTTGGGGAGAAGAATGCTTCGTAGCAAAATCATAGCCGGTTCGCTACACTGCGAGCACTCCACAACTTTTTGGAGCCACTATTTCTCAAAACATCTGTCATTTTTGTCCATTGGAGTTGCTACTGATGATCGTTGGAATCCCGAAAGAGGTCAAAGAAGATGAATATCGAGTTGCCATTTTGCCAGTCGGGGTAGAGGAGTTGGTGACTCGCGGTCACAAAGTTTTGGTTCAAGTCAATGCCGGGATCGGATCGGGTCTAGCCGACCACGATTATTTGCAAGCGGGCGCCGAAATGTGTGCCTCCGGGGAAGAAATTTTCAATCGTGCAGATTTGATCGTCAAAGTTAAGGAGCCTTTGCCTTCCGAATGGCCGTTCATCCGCAAAGGCCAAACGTTGTTCACGTACTTTCATTTCGCAGCAGACAAGAAACTGACGGAGGCGATGATGACTTCCGGTGCAAGCTGTCTGGCGTATGAAACACTGCGTGATGCACAAGGGCGCTTGCCATGCCTAACACCGATGAGCGAAGTTGCCGGTCGAATGAGCATTCAGGAGGGAGCCAAGTACCTCGAGAAGCCACAAATGGGGCGAGGAATTCTGCTAGGCGGTGTCCCTGGCGTAGCACCAGCACACATCACCATCCTTGGCGGTGGAGTGGTGGGTGCCAATGCGGCTCGCATCGCCGCGGGCTTTCAAGCCGACGTTGCGATCCTGGATATCAACTTGGATCGACTTCGCTATTTGGATGATGTCATGCCGCCAAACGTGAATGCGCTTTTCAGTGACCGCCACACCATCCGAGAACAACTTCGACGCGCCGACTTGGTCATTGGCTCCATCCTGATCCCAGGAGCCAAAGCGCCCTACTTGGTCCGTACGGAAGACCTCAAGTTGATGAAGCCTGGCAGCGTCATCATCGACGTTGCCATCGATCAAGGAGGATGCGTAGAAACAAGCCGTCCAACCACACACCGCGATCCAACCTATGTCGTCGATGATGTCGTTCACTATTGTGTCACGAATATGCCAGGTGCCGTGGGTCGAACTAGCACGTTCGCATTGTGTAATGTCACTTTACCTTGGATCATTCACGTTGCTGAGGACGGCATTGACAAAAGCATTGTTAACTCCAAGCCCCTGCGAGAATCTCTCAATATTCACAAAGGGAGCGTTACCAATCAAGCAGTCGCTCGCACCTTTGGTTTCGAATTCGTAGCCTAGCAGGTCTTGTTACTCGCCAACCAAGACATTCAGGTAAAGTGTGGCGTACTCCTCGATCGCATTCGCAAGTTGCTCCGCAATCTTTTTCCGATTTCCTTTGGTTCGATATTCTGCGCCAAACTCTAATTGCATGGCATCTATGCCCATGGCTTGGTGACTGCCGTAAGTCCTTACGATAAAGCCGCCGGTAAAACCGGGTTGTTCGCGCCCGTTGTAGGGATCTGGAAATACGGTCCAGCCTTGAGTCTTCATCAAACCAAACATGCTCTTTTCTCCGATGTGAGCCAATTCGCCAAACTTTTCTCGCAAACGAGATACTGTCTTTCCGTTGTTGGTTCCTCGAAAGACCGTGTCACTTTTTGAACCTTGACCGTGGATATCAAGTAGCAGACCACCTCGAAATTTGTTCAAAATCGACTGGCATTGCTCCGTAAGTGCTTCGTGATAGCGATCGTAAACAGGCTTAGCATCGGCATCTTCGTATGCAATATCGGCCGGGCGATTGGGATCAAGGTATTTTCGATCGACCGACGAAATGACGGAGTAGGGGCGACGCCCAAACTTCGTTTCTATTGCCTTAACGATATCGTTGGCTAGCTCTTCAGTGCCGCCGTCTCTTCCAATAAAGAAGCCCTTTGGCCCGGTTTCCATTCCTTTGCCCTGGCGAGCTTCGACATTCGGTATTTGGAACAGTCCACCGTGTGGTGCGGAAATGATGATCGGCAATTGCCCTTCGTTTACAACGACCATTTGCTCCAGTGTGACATCCGCTCCCTGCTTTCGAACGTCCTTTTGGTGGACGCTCATTTCTTGTGTTAAAGCCGTGGAGACCAACCAACTCCAGGCAACAAAGAATCGCACCCAAGTCCGTTGAATGATCATCGGCCCGCTCGCCGTATTCGGTCCATCAAAGCGACACCGATACCGATTTCGACTACTACCTGGCAACATACCACATCTGCAGCCGACAAGTCAGCTTTTCTAAAGAAGTCAAAGAGTTTTGCGGCGTATTCAGATTCATTTGAGCATACAAGAATCATTTGAAATCGCGTTGGATTAATAGGTTCCGAAAGACCAATAAAATGGATTACCGCAGAATCAGGAATAGCCGACTCGCAATGCGCTGACGTCGTGTTAACGATCATCACCCTAGCAATCGGTTGATAGTGCTTATGTTTAAGTCCGGGGGAGTTTGCTGAAAGTCCGCTCAACGCTAACGGATGACCCGCATAAGGCTGCATTTCCGGACAGACCGCCCGCAATTGTTCGAGAGAAACGCCGCCAGGCCTTAAGACTCTCGGTGGATTTGACGTAGTGTCCACCACGGTGCTTTCGATTCCGATGGTAGTAGGTTCGCCGCAAACCAATCCCGCGATTCGGCCATTTAGATCCTCGGCCACTGCTTGCCAAGTTGTAGCGCTAGGTCTCCCGGAGCGATTCGCACTCGGGGCGGCCAATGGGACACCAGCTAGACGGATTATTTCCATTGCTATCCGATGATTCGGCAATCGAACTGCCACCGTATCGAGGTTGGCGGTTACGATTTGAGGAATTTCCGATCGCTTGGGAAGCACAATCGTGAGCGGCCCCGGCCAAAATTGCGCCATCAGGCGATTTGCAACTGTCGGCACCTCGCGAGCGACCATCAAAAGCTGGCTTTTGTCTGCAATGTGAACGATAAGAGGATTGTCGGAAGGGCGCCCTTTGGCCAAAAAGATTTTCCGAACTGCATCTGCGTTTAATGCGTCTGCACCCAAACCGTAAACCGTTTCAGTCGGAAATGCCACGACTTCGCCCGCGCGCAACAACTGTGCCGCAGACTCCAATTCATTTACCGAAAAATGTTTGGTGCTCATTTCTCAGCGACTGATCGCGCAAATTGTCTTATCGTCGACGTCGAACGAGAGCACTTACGTTCCATCGGGTCGGCAATCAATGACTGATGGTTGGAGTTTGGCTAGCCACGTCGTTTTGGCTAGCTGTCGATTTTCCAGGAAACCGGCTAGCGAAAAAAAGCCTTTCCCACAGATTTGCTTTTCGAAGGCGTGAATCGTTTGATGGTAACGAATGCTGTTTTCCGCGGCGGGTTTCTAAAACCAACACGCCGTCCTTAACTTGTCGAACGATCCAATATTTGTCGACTTCGTAGGAGTAGGTTTCACCTCTTGATGACGGTGAAATATTTTTTGCTCTTGGGCCTGGGGACAGACTGTGTTTTTCGCGGGTATAGACAACCCAATCCTCTGGACCGTAGAAGCCAATCATTCGGAATATTTCCTTGCTCGAATATTCAAAAACCCAATTGACTAAATTGTTCATCCCCAAACAGCTTGGCGGAGCGCAAACGAGGGGTTGACTTGGTTTACCCACCCATAAACTTATTCTTCATTGCAAAACGACTTGAATCCAGGTCAGCTTTGAGTTCGGTGACGGAATTCAAGGTAATATTAACGATTTTTTTGATTGTTTGGCTGTTTTCGGCGTTTTAGAGCACTGAGGCGACTGAAAACAGTTTGATGCAAAGGTATTCTTCTTGCTTCGAATGATTTATCATTTTGGCTTCAATTCGTTGCCAAAAAAGGACAGTCGCTATGCGTTCGCTTCATTCCAAAGCGCTCTTAACCCTCATCCTGCAGTCGTTCTATTTCTTGGCTTGCGGTGATGCCCACTTAGCCACTGGTCAGCAAAGCGATTGGGAACAAATGAAGCGAATCCAGCCGAGAGGCTACGTTTGTGGAATCGCTAGTGTGCCCGTTGTGATCGACGGCAAACTCGATGACGAAGCTTGGCGATCAGCCCCTTGGACGGAAGACTTTGTCGACATCGAGGGAGAACGAAAACCGTTGCCCAAGTTGCGTAGCCGAGCAAAGATGCTTTGGGACAACAAAAATTTCTACATTGCAGCGGAACTCCTTGAACCCCATCTGCAAGGCACCATTACTCAGCACGATGCGGTCCTCTTCCAGGATAACGATTTTGAAGTATTCATCGATCCGAACAGCGACAATCACGAATACTTTGAATTGGAATTGAATGCCCTGAACACGACCTGGGACTTGTTTATGAAACGCCCGTATAAAGATTCGAGTGGGGCCGATAACAGTTGGGAGTTTGTGGGACTAAAGTCTGCCGTTCAACTTCATGGGACCCTCAATGACCCGAGCGATATGGATACTTCTTGGAGCCTAGAGATTGCAATCCCCTGGACAGCCTTTTCGATTCCATCGCGAATGGTCGCTGTGCCTCGGCATGGTGACAAATGGCGGGTCAATTTCTCACGGGTCGAATGGAAGTTCGAAGTTGAGGATGGAAAGTACAAGAAAGCGCCAAATACCAAAGAAGACAATTGGGTTTGGTCCCCGCAAGGAATTATCGACATGCATCGTCCAGAACGATGGGGGTTTGTCCAGTTCTCTGCGGAATTACCAGGAACTACTGCTTTCGAGAACGATGCACGCCTAGCGGTTCGTGACTTGCTCATGGAAACATACCATCGTCAGCGGACATTTCATGATAAGAATGGCAAATGGGCAAGGAGCTTTTCTGAACTCGATTTTCCACCCACTTCGGTGGCTCGGATGGATATGTTCACAATGTGTGCAACATTAGATGGTTATCAAGCGTCCACTGTTGTACAGGGAGATAAATCTCAGGAGCTTTGGAACGTCCGACAGGACTCCAAAATATGGAAGTCGGCCGAAAGCGATCTTGTCGATCCGGCATTGAAACGTGCAGGAGAAAATCGACTGCAGCTTCGTCGAGCCTTAGACAGGTGCCCGATTCAAAATCGTGAGGGTTTGGAGTTCTTGATTTCAAACATGCCGGATCGCGATTTGCGATCTTTGACCTCTGAATTCTTGCTCGAAGAAGTTCATCTAGCGTATTTGGCCTGGGAAAATTCTCCTTGGAAAAACGACATTCCGAAAGAAATCTTTCTCAATAACGTGCTTCCGTATGCAAACATCAACGAGCGTCGAGATTCATGGCGCAAGGACTTCAACGAGCGATTTTTACCGCTTGTCGAGGGAGCCGCGACGCCAGCTGTTGCAGCAGCTCGTCTCAATCAAAAGCTTTTTCCACTCGTCAATGTACGTTATTCGACTCAACGCCCCAAGGCAGACCAAAGCCCGTATGAGTCGATCAAATCCAGCACAGCCTCCTGCACTGGCTTGTCGGTATTGTTGATCGATGCGTGCCGAGCCTTGGGTATTCCTGCCAGATTCGTAGGGACTCCACTTTGGTCCGACAATAGTGGCAACCATTCGTGGGTCGAGGTATGGGACCATGGTTGGCATTTCACCGGAGCTGCCGAACCGAGCGGCGACCGATTGGATCAAGCCTGGTTTATTGACCGTGCCAGCAAGGCCAAACGGAATAACGAAATGAATGCTATTTATGCAGTAAGTTTCCAGAAAACTCCGATACACTTCCCGCTAGTTTGGGATCGATCCATCGATTACATCAGTGCAGTGAATGTTACCGATAGGTACGTTGATCGTGCAGCCAAGTCGCCAGAAGGCTCAGCGCTCATAATGTTTCGAGTTTTCGATCGCACAAGCGGAAACAGGGTATCCTCAACGATTCGCATTTTTGATGAAGGGAACTTAATCTTCGAGGGGAATTCCAAGGATGAACGCTTCGATGCTAATGACCACCTATGTGTTTACTTGCCAAGAGGAAAAGCATACCAATTGGAAGTGGGCGATGGAGCTGGGATTAAGAGGAGTCGTTTAGTATCCGAACAACATGATGCTCCGGTAACAGAGTTTATCGATGTTGCCGCAAATTCCTTGGTTTCATCCGAATCGTCAAACGCAATTGCGGCATTGGTCAAGTTTCTAAGTCAAACCGAGGAGCAACGGCCGGCAATAGCGGAACAAGCATTTGCAATAAATCCAATCTCTAAGGCGGATGTGGTGGAAGCGACCAAGTTGTTGTGGAACGACCACGTAAAACGGATTCGCAAAACCCGCGAGGAGGAAATCTCCGCCCGAATGTTGACTTTAGACCAACTCAAAATGCCTTTCACCTATGAGGTGTTTGGTGAGAAGTCTGCGACTGGTCGCAGCATGTTTATCTCAATGCATGGTGGAGGTGGCGCACCCTCCAAAGTAAACGATCAACAATGGGAAAATCAAAAGAAACTGTATCGCCTAGAGGAGGGCATCTACGTTGTGCCTCGCGCGCCTACCGATACATGGGATTTGTGGCATCAATCGCACATCGATCGCCTGTTCGATAGGTTGATTGAGGATCTCATCGTGTTTGAAGACGTAGATCCTAACAGAATATATCTAATGGGTTACTCTGCCGGAGGAGACGGCGTATATCAACTTGCTCCTAGGATGGCTGACCGCTGGGCTGCGGCGTCCATGATGGCGGGACATCCCAATGAGACGTCACCATTGGGATTGCGCAATCTTCCATTTACATTACACATGGGCGAGAATGATGCTGCGTATAACCGCAACAAGACAGCAAGCGATTGGGAGAAGAAACTCGACGATTTGCAAAGAAGTGATCCGGAAGGCTACACCCATTTGGTAAAAATTCATCCAGGCAAAGGGCATTGGATGGATCGCGAGGATGCCGTGGCAATCCCATGGATGGCCAAAATGAACCGCAATCCTATTCCGTCTCGCATTGTGTGGAAACAAGACGATGTCGTGGAAAATCGATTCTACTGGATCGCCATTCAACCGAAGGATATTCGGGATCGGGCCGAGATTACTGCGTCGCGAACCAATAACATCATCGAAATTCAAACCAAAGATGCTGACCGAGTTACCATTCGACTGAATGAAGAGATGTTCGATTTAGAAAAACCCATTTCAATTCGTTGCGGAAGCGAGGTGGTCTTTGACGCGGTCGTACCACGTACTATTCGAAGCATTGCAGCGACATTAACAGAGCGAGGCGATCCTAAAGCGATTTATTGTGCTGAAGTCACCGTCGACATCCCAAAGGCTCTGCCGTGACGCCGCAGCGCAGCACTACATCTTTAATCAGGTTTCACCAGGGCAGCAATACCACGCCCCTTGGATCGATTTGACTAGTCAAACTACGCTGAGCGGGTTGGTGCTTGGATTCGGATTCTTTGGACCGATCGCGTTTGCTACTTCGTCATTTGCATCGTCGCATCAAATGCTCGCTTTGCTGCAGCTCGGTCAGTATCTTTAATTGCATCCGTCAGTGATCGAGATGCCGCTTCAGATGGATGCATGGCAATCATCGAGGCGGCGGCACGTTCTCCTGCTTCGTCTGTGTCGTAGCCGCATTGGGCGTTGTATCCGCGGTCTATCAGCCCGCGCAGCCAAGCTGACATGCGGCGGCGATCGTCGTTACGTATTCGTTGGATGAATCACTGTCGCAGCCTGTTCAGCGCGGTAGCATTCTCGAATTCGCAACACTGAATCCCGAATCTGACTCCAACGAAGGTTCCCGCCTCGCAAACTGATTGACAGGACAACTGCGACTCGAAACCCTATCGATGCGAAATACAGTAAGGTCGAAGACGCTCACGTCGTGCTCTGTTACTCTTTGCTTTCTCGAACGACGATTGGAGGGTTGATTTCCAATTCGACTTCGCTAACGAAGACGATCCGCATTCCCCAACCCGCATGGGTGCAGAGCATTCTGCCAAAGTCTTCCCAGCTAAACTCTTGATCATCCACGTAGATGATCGGCTGCATGAACTCCGCTCCACCGCCATCCGAGATGACGCAACGCAGAACATCTCCTCTTGGTATCCACTTGTTCTCAGATTCTGGTTTCGCGAGGACTTGCAGGCTGCCGGATGGAATTTCAACAGCAACGTATGGGTCCAATTCGTCACGATGCCGCATGGTGGCAACGGTGCACTGATTGAAAAGCAACAAAATGGCTTCGTCGGTCATCTGCGCTTGACTCGGGCCAACCTTAAAACGAACCGTCATGAAACTTGGATCGACATAATCGATGATTGCGTATTCACCTTCTCGCGAGATGGTGGGCAACCCAGCCCTGGTAAACGAAATACTTTGCAAAGGAGCCATCAAAGCCCGCGAGCGAGCGAGCAATGTGCTATTGCGAGCCGAACGAGCCTGTGGGCTTAAGCCCTAATTTGTGGCTAGATGCTCCGCGTGACGTGTCCGGAGATGACTCGATACTTGCCCTGATGTTCGCTTACGCCAAGCTGCTGCCAGCTCAGCACGCTTAGGGAAACGAGCGTTTTCCATGCAACAACCAGCCTAGCGGCGTGTATCGAACAAATACCACATAGGTTGCCATGCACGGAACCACTGTGACCAACAGAACGACCGTGAACTTTAGCCACACTGGCAAATCCATTGGAACTAGTAGCGTCTGCAAGAAGATGACGATCGGCAGGTGAAGAAGATACACCCAGTAAGACGAGTCCGCTATAAAAGTAAGAAAGGGATTCTTCCCAGCCATATAGCGTTGGCCAAGGAGCAATGACGTGATCGTTAGCAACACCGACAAATACGCAGTTAGACATGCCTCCGCACCCTGAATCCAAAGACTTTGTGATGACTTCCCGTCAACGATTTCACTTAAGTCTAGTACGGGCATCAACAAATAGTACGGCACAAACATCAGCATGCAAATCGCCAAAACATGCCCGACATACGGGCGCCAAGAATCAAGGGATTGCTCTCTCCCAAACAATTGCCAGCCTGCAACATAAAATAGGCCGTAGAACGCGAACGGCCAAATCTGTGGAATGAACGACTCCGGTGCAGGCATCGGAGCACCTGCGGCCAGTGCTCCAGGAATCAAAATCATCGGACAAAGATACAGCATTTTTGAATGCCGATACAACATTTCCAACTTCAACCATTTCACGTTGCTCAGCAGCGCTCCGATCGTAGAAAAAGCCAAAAGATAATAGAGAAACCAAAGGTGCATCGTTGTCAGCGGCTCCCTTTTCTGGGCTCCTGTGCTGGCCTTGGCCGCCGCCGCGATGAATCCCATCAGGCCGCGAGGCTCAACGAGATACGATAACGAGAAAACGATAACAATCGTCATGGCAGCCAAGAGAAATGGATAGAACAAAACGAATGGTATCACAATGCGCAAGCATCGATTCCACATGAAGTGCCCTAGTCCCTTTCGCTCAATGACCAACTTTGCAAAGTAGCCGGACAGCAGAAAGAAAAGCCCCATTCGAAACAAGTGGATGAACCAGATGCTTGCATCGAGAGCGACGCTTGCGTTCGGGTCTGTTGCGAGCCACACCGACTGGGATGGCTGGGCATAGGCAAGTGCCGAATGCAGGAAAACACCGAGCAGCATCGCCGTCGCCCGCAAGTTGTCTAGGTAGTAGATGCGTTGAGTCTGCATCACTGGCGATGCCAGGGCAAGCTTGACAGATACCTGGTCCAAGCCTCTGGTTGATTCGTCCATGATGACTGACATCTAAACCAAGTCCTGCTTTCGAGTTTGGAACAGGAAGGCTGTTGCGAGAGCCACAGCGATAACGAGCAGTTCAATACCGATGATCTGCAACACAATGCTGGGCCAAGATAGAACGTTGCTCTTGACCACCTCCGTTACCTCCTCATCTGCGTGCAACTTCATCAATAAAACATTCAAGCACACGTTGCCGCCGACCATCACGCAGATCGTCCAACCCACCGATTCCGAAACTACGGCAGTCACAAGTTGCAGCATGAAACTGCAGAGCAAGAAAAAGAAGATCGCAGACGTAACCGCAACGTTGCCCTGCTTGTCCCCAACAAACATAGCAATGACTAAGCACGCGAACATAGCTGTCCACGGGATCAAATAAGTTGTTAGAACGACTGAAATCTTGCTGATCGAATAGTCGAGCAAACTGATCGGCAAGCTCATTACGAAAAGCCTGGTTTGATCCGTCGTCTCTGCCAGCATGAGTGTGCCGATCAAATGGATTCCGGCTGCGATAGCTACGGTAATCACAAGGATGAAACCGACAAAAGAAAGCGTCGTGTTGGGGATGCAAACGAGAGCCGAAGCGGCCATTCCCGCTGCGAAGTATGCGAACAATTGTCGACGGCTAAGAAAAAGATCCTTTAAGAACAAAATTCGAATAGCCTGTAGATTCATGACTGACTCCCCTCGCGCCCACGCATTACGGAACTGACAAAAATTTCTTCTAGCGTCATCGGCTCAACAGCTTCGATGACCACCCCGGGTTCATGCAACCTGGCTGGCACCTGATCGCTGAACTGGCTGAAGGAAAGCACATGTAGATTTCGGTGGCGTGATTCAAGTCTTAAGCCCTCAACGACAGGTGCTGACCATTCCTCAGGTGCATGCAGCTTGATGCGCTTCCACTTCTCGAGGAATTCGTCCCGGTTGCTCGATGCAATCACCTGTCCGCGATCGATAAAAGTGATGGAGTCGCGTATCTGTTCCACGTCCTGAGTATTGTGCGAAGAATAGAGAATCGTTCGGCTATCGTCCTCTACCACACGCATCAGCTCCGTTAGGATCTCATGTTTGGCAACGGGATCAAGACCATTTGTGGGCTCGTCGAGAATGAGCAACTTGGGACGTCTTGCAAAGATCAACAATAGCATGGCTTTAACACGCTGACCATGCGACAACCCTTTGACGACTTGCTCGTCGATCAAGCCAAAACGTTTCAGTAATTGAGTCGCATACGTATCGTCCCACCTGGGATAGAGCGAACGAACAAACTGCATGTGCCAGCCAATGGATTCGGGCTTGTAGAGCCGCATGTCATCGGAAAAGTATCCGATATCCTGTTTTGCGGCGGCTTCGCGGGACGAGATTGTCTTGCCCAGCGCCGAAACCGTTCCCGTGTCGGGTTGGACCAATCCCATCAAGATTCGCATGGTCGTGGATTTGCCGGCCCCGTTTGGACCGATTAGGCCAGCGACGGTACCGCGCTCCACCGAAAAATGGATATTTCGAAGTTTAAAGTGCTTGTAGGATTTACTCACATCGATCATCGACACGGCGAGTTCTGTTCCCGTTAAACCATCAAGTTCAGTTGTCATTTGCCACCCTTTTGAGACTGTTCATAGGCTTCGGCAATTCGCCTTTGCATTTCAGTTTTTGACTTCCCCAGCAACAATCCAAGGCTCACCGCTTGTTTCAAGTGGTCGCGCAATTCGCCTTCCTGAATCGAAGCTTGCAAGCCGGGTCGATCTGCTACGACCGACCCTTTGCCTTGCCTCGTAAAAATCACCCCCTCCCGTTCAAGCTCCAGATAGGCACGCTTGATCGTGATGACGCTGATCTGGAGACCAGCCGCCAACTCGCGAATGGAGGGGAGTTCGGTCCCAGGGGGCAAATCACCTACGGCCACACGCCGCTTTACCTGCTCGATCACTTGCAGGTACAGCGGGCGCGGGTCGCCGAGCGATATCGTGATCCAGCTGTGCATTGTCATATACACAGTATACACACAAGGCTTTCGCAAGGAAAGGCTCAATATTGGCAATTTGCTTTGGAAAATTGCCCCTGTTTGTGCACGTTGATCCAGAGGCAATGAGGCCATGCAACGGCGTGAGGAAACAAGGGGGCATGGAAACATGGGGACACAGGTATTTTATGGGGGGTGGTAGCATTTTGAGTTCCCTATTGGTCTAATTCTTCGCATGAACAGTCTTTCCAATTATCAGAAAACCTTCTTTCGGGAGAACCGTTATGGGACGCATGTCGAGAGCCGAAGTCTTCGATCCTAGCGAGGTTGCAAGTTTGAATTGAACTCGATTCGCAATGATCCGGACAAACTAAAAAGCATCCGCTTGCGATTGAGTGATATCTCGTGGTGGATGCGATTGCTCTGTCAAAATATTGCCATGCGAGCAAACCGCGAAGACCAAGAGGTCGGCAAATTCTGACAGGCACGCTATCGTGCAGTCAGACTTTTGGATGAGGAATCGTTGCTCGCTTGTGCGGCTTACGTGGATCTCAATCCGATTCGGGCTGCCCTAGCCGAAACCATCGAGACAAGCGATTACACTTCGGCCCAACGACGTGTTCAAACTTTGCAAGAGCAGCCAAAAACCTTGGCAGCGCAGGCAAAAACGCTGGTGGTGGAGGACTCAAGCCAGTCGGTCGCACCTTCGAGAGATTGCATGCTGTCCCCATTGTCCATAGATGAAAGAAACGATCCAATTGGTCCGCATGCAAGCGTTACTGGTAACCGCTGTAGCGACAAAGGCTTCTTAGCGATGTCGGTAGCCGAGTACTTGGAATTGCTGGATTGGACAGCAAGGCAGATGGTTGATGGCAAGCGAGGGGCGACGCCTGAAGATACACCGAAGATCTTTGAGCGGTTGTCGATAGATCCGATGACATGGGCCATCTTGGTCCGAGATTTCGGTCGGATGTTTTGCCAGGTAGCGGGTACTCCCCAGGTGATTGCCGAGGCGCGGAGTCGCAAGACAGGGCGTCGATTCTATGTCCGACAACGGGCGAGAGAACTACTCGCGTCGCATTAGGTCGGTTCGACAAAAATTCTATTGACATTTATTCCGATGCTTGCCGAGAGCGTTGCTTGAAGCTATTGAACTAGCTCGAATTCGCACGTCTTTGGTCAACATTTCGCAAGACGATTCGGTCGTTGTCTTCAAACTTTTGATAGCAACGGTATAGATACCACCCATCGACGAAGGTAGGCCAAGACGATTGCTTGCAATGATTCTACGCGATTTCTAAAATGTCCTGTGTCCCCGTGTCTCCCGTGTTTCTTCTTGTGGAGTGCGTTCGGCGAACCTTGTATCAGCGTGATAACGGAATCTGAACTCAAGGTTGGTATTCACCGCGCCAATACTGACGGGCGGCGGGCCAAGCGCAATCTGTTTGTCTCGACTGTGCTCTCAAACGTCGTAGTATTGCCGATTGATTCGAAGGTTGCAAACACTCATGCTGAAATCGTCGCAGCCCTGATTCAAAATGGAACTACGATTGGTCCACACGACAATTGGATCGCAGCAACCGCTTTGAAGTATGACTGCGACTTGCTTACAACCAATGTGGCTGAGTTTAGTCGAGTCGCCAATTTGCGTGTCATAGACTATCCAAATAGTAGTTGAAGCAGTGTCGTCTTGATCTGGCCCTGCCCCAGTTAAGGGACCCAAAGTTGGTGGTTATCTCAATGCACCGACGCATTCAAATCCTTGGATGACGGACGTCAGTAATTTGATTCGTCGGGCCGAGATGCGATTTCCAAGTCCAAAACACAAAATCAGGATCTAAAGCGGATCGAGGAGTTGCTGATAAACCAGTAAACAGGGTCTGACCCTCAATGCCTGCTGTTGACAGCGCTCTCGCCTCACTTTGTAGCCTGGAAGCAGAACGATCCACAGGGCAAGCCTGTGGTATTCAAATAAAAAAAGCCAACCCGTTTGGATTGGCTCATTTTTGCTTTGCAGAACTTGTCGACAGCTTAAGCTGCTCTCTTCTTCTTTAGATAACGTCTCGCACCAACCATGCAAACTCCTAGTACCAACAGCATGGTGCTTGGTTCTGGCACAGCAACTATTTCGTAGCGTAGGCCTGCCGCTGGACCGACCACCTGCAGCGGATTGAAGCCGGGGTCAACTGCGGCAAGATTGCTCAAACCCAACGTATAGATTCCTTGAGTCGCTGCAGCCCGAGCAGGGATGCCAGCGAAAGCAGGGGTCGCAGCGGTGCCCAGCGTTATTGTCGCAAGTAATGTATCTGCGCCAGTTAGCGTCAGTCCTGCTCCATTGTTTCCACTGAAAACCTGACGAGAAAAGGTAACTGGATTGCCACCAGAAGTGAATGCCTGAAATCCACCGACGCCCGCTGGGAAGAAGTTCGATGTTCCAGCATTAAAACGCCCTCCAGCTGTCGTACCATTGGTCAGACCCGGGTCAGCTGCGTCAACGAAAAAATCGATCCCTGCAAGATTGGTTATTGTTCCGGCGTCGGACCTAACAAAAACGTTGAACACTGCGCTGCTACCAATATTAATGGTTCCGGGGGTAGCTTTTTGAACCGAAAAAATGACTGCGGCTTGTGATTGTGTCCAACTGCAAACAACCAGCAGACAGGCGAGAGCAATTCTCATTCGAACCTCCTTAACAAAGCAAATTAACTTGGCGGATTGGGAAGTGCGTAACCTCCCTTCATGTTGAATACTCCGATTGTACTGGGTATTTCAGCACAAGATACTCATTTTCCCCTTATCCGGAATAAATTAACACGAACTTCCTGGTGAATTTAACAATATTTTGCTGGAGAGCTTCCTGATTTCCGATGCGTAAAAAAACGTGGAGCCATTCGCCTTATTTAGCTTGGCAGCAGAGTAATCCAGTTGGAAAGGCCTGAGATATTTCTGGGCCACAAGCGTGAAAACACTTAGTACACCAAACCTTGGTTGAAACGGAGGCGAGCTCCCCACAACCCAACAATTTCGTTGCCGAAAATGCTGTACAACCTCCCTGGCTCGGGGATATACGAAGTTAGAAAAAAAAGCGAGTCTCAAAGAGACTCGCTTAACTGTTTCATGCGAGTCCAAAATCGGACTCGCACTCG
>JANLRK010000519.1:0-6153 GCA_031361585.1 Pirellula sp.
GTCGGCTCGGATGCTGGCAGCATCCGCCACGACGCGATCTTACGATCGAAAGGCTACTAGACGACCGAACTATGATCCGTCGGTTCTGTGGAACCGGCGACGATCGCGCGCTGCTTGCGACCTGTTCGACGATGGACGGCGGCGCCAACGAAACTGGCGAACAAGGGATGCGCTTTCGTAGGCTTGCTTTTGAACTCGGGGTGAAATTGAACAGCTAGAAAAAAGGGATGCGAGGGCAGTTCAAGAATCTCGACGAGACTTCCGTCAGGACTTTGGCCAGAGAACCGCATCCCGTGCGCTTCGAATCGGCTGCGGAAGATGTTATTAAACTCATACCGATGGCGATGTCGCTCGGATACATGGTCAGTCTGATAGGCCAATTGAGCCATGGAGCCCATTGTCAGCACACATGGTTGCGCCCCGAGCCGCATTGTACCTCCAAGGTTCGTGACGTTGCGTTGCTCGTCGAGTAGACATATTACTGGATTCGGAGTGTCCTTGTCGAATTCCGTTGAGTTGGCTCGTTCGAGGCCAAGCACGTTGCGACCGAATTCCATCGCTGCGCATTGCATACCCAAACAGATACCGAAGAAGGGGATATCCCTCTCTCTCGCGTAACGTATGGACTGCACCTTGCCTTCGACGCCGCGTTCGCCGAATCCGCCAGGAATTAGGATTCCGTCGTAGCCGGCTAATAGCCGCTCGGGGCCTTCCTCTTCGATCTCACTGCTTTGAATCGGAACGATTCGTATTTGAGCTCGATGTTGAATACCCGCATGGTCTAGCGACTCGTAAATCGACTTATACGCATCCCGATGTTCCGCATATTTTCCGACGACAGCGATACTGATCTCGTGTTTTGGATTGCGAAGGGCGAACATCATGTTGTCCCAAGCGTCCAGGTGAAGCGGCTGCCCAGTTAAATGGAAGCGCTTCATCACAAACTCATCGAGCTTGTGATCTCGAAGGGAAAGTGGAACCTCGTAGATAGAAAAATCTTTGTCCAATTCCTCGATGACTGCTTCCAGCGAGACATTGCAGAACAACGCAATTTTCTCTCGCTCTTCGCGCGAGATGCTCTTTTCGCAACGGCAGATCAACATGTCGGGTTGGATACCGATCTGTCTCAAAAGTCCGACAGAATGCTGCGTTGGCTTGGTTTTGATCTCGGCCGCCGCCTTGAGGTATGGCACGAGAGTCAAGTGAATAAATAGGCAGTTGTCGCGTCCGACATCCTGTGGAAACTGTCGAATCGCCTCGAGAAAAGGCAAGCTTTCTATGTCGCCGACGGTACCGCCAATTTCCGTGATAACGATGTCGGTGCTACTGTCGGCCAGTCGGAGAATCGATTCCTTGATTTCATTGGTAATGTGCGGTATGACCTGCACGGTTTTACCAAGGAATTGGCCCCTTCTTTCCTTTTCGATGACCTTCAAATAGATTTGACCCGTTGTGTAATTCGAGTCGCGAGTCAGCGTTCCACTGGTGAATCGCTCATAATGCCCCAAATCCAAGTCCGTTTCGCTGCCATCGTCCAGCACATATACTTCGCCGTGCTGGTAGGGGCTCATGGTTCCTGGATCGACGTTGATGTAGGGATCCAGTTTTTGCATGCGAACTCGAAGTCCGCGGGCTTCTAGAAGCATCCCAATGGAGGCGCTGGTCAGGCCTTTGCCAATTGAGCTAACGACACCGCCAGTTACAAAAATATGCTTTGTCATCAATTTTCGCGTGTTTGCGAGAAAAAAATCAGTAGTAGCACGACGGGCTTGGATTTTAGCAGCAATCGAACAATCTGACAATTTGCTTTCTTGGATCGATGGCAGGGTATGAATTCGATTTCTTTTTCAACATTGACCTGCTAAGCGTATTCTTCGATACTCCGAATGTGACGCGATGCTCAACCATGCCTTCGCGTGTGTGCTACTCCTAGTTTTACACCTAGCTAACTCATGACCACAGAGACCGACAATGACTTGGCTGCCTATTGTGCTGGTGTTTCCAGTCGAGCGCGGGCTGCATCGAGTTTGCTAGTCGGAATCTCTGGTGCCGTTAAGAATCATTGGCTAGTTGAGTCAGCCAATCGAATCGAGCAATCCCTCGATGCGATTGTTGCTGCAAACCAGATTGACCTGGACCATTCGGACCAGTTCGGCTTGACACTCGCTGAAATCGATCGACTCCGATTGACACCCGACAGGATCGTTCAAATTGCAAACGGTCTTCGCGAAATTGCTGGGCTGCCCGATCCAGTAGGCGAAGTGATGGAGGGTAGCACTCGTCCAAATGGTCTTCAGATTTCAAAAATTCGCGTCCCGCTGGGCGTAATATTTTTTATCTACGAGTCCCGGCCGAACGTAACCGCAGATGCGGCTGCGATTGCTGTCAAAAGCGGCAACGCGATCATCTTGCGCGGTGGCAAAGAAGCGATTCACAGTTCCCGAGCGATTGTAGAAATACTGCAGTCAGCTGCTGTTGAAGCCGGTATCCCGATCGATGCATTGCAATTGGTAGAGACCACCGATCGTGCCGCGGTCGGCCATTTCCTCAAGCTATCGCAATGGATTGATCTAGTCATCCCTAGAGGTGGCGAGAGCCTCATTCGCCGAGTCGTTTCTGAAGCCACAATGCCCGTGCTCAAGCACTATGACGGCAACTGTCATATCTACGTCGACAAGCATGCCGATCTTTCCATGTCACTTCGCGTTGTCGAGAATGCAAAGTGCCAGCGCATGGGAGTATGCAACGCTCTTGAGTCGTTGGTCGTTCATCGTGAAGTGGCAAAGGAATTCTTGCCAGCGCTTGCAACGCGACTTGCTACGCACAAGATTGAGATTCGTGGAGACGAAGAAACGAGACGTTGGATTCCCGCTGCAATGCCAGTTAGCCAGGACGATTGGTCTCGCGAATACCTCGGCCCTATTTTAAGTGTTTGCGTCGTCGAATCGCTGGATTTAGCGATCGAACACATCAATCGATACGGTTCACGCCATACCGATGCGATTATGACCGCTGACTTGGCCTCGGCAAGACGGTTTGTAACGCTTGTCGATTCCTCGGCGGTTATCGTGAACGCTTCGACGCGATTCAATGACGGCAGCCAATTGGGGCTAGGAGCCGAGATAGGAATCAGTACGGACAAGTTCCATGCTCGGGGTCCATGTGGCCTGCGGGAATTAACGACAACCAAGTATGTTGTTTATGGAGACGGACATGTGCGCAATTAGAAAAGGATTTTCGGATGGCCGACGATGTACTAAGTAGGAATGACGTTGAAAGCTTGCTCCGATCATTAGATGGCGAAGCCGCACCGCCGGTTGGCAAGGAAGCAGCACCAGCGACCAAGGCTGAAACAAAAAAACCTGCAAGCAAGGTGCGTGTTTTGGCCTATGACTTCAAACGACCTGAACGCGTGGGCAAGGAGCAGATGCGTGCATTGCAATCGCTTCATGATGGTTTCTCTCGCAATGTTGGAGCTTCGTTATCTGCGGTACTTCGTACGATCGTCGATGTGCGCTTGATCAGCGTCGATCAGCTGACGTATAGCGAGTTCGTCTACAGCTTGGAAATCCCAACCTGTTTTAATTTGCTCAGGCCGAAGCCATTAGAAGGCAATTGGGTTTTGGACATTAGCCCATCGCTATTGTATCCCATTATCGATCGAATGCTTGGTGGAAACATCGGCGCCGATTCGTCGTTGAAACGCCCATTGTCTGAAATCGAGCTGCGATTGGCCGCCAGAATTAGCAGCGTTTTCTTGCGAGAGCTTGAGGTTGCTTGGGCTAATGTATTGGAGCTGCAAATTGAAGTCGAACGGGTCGAAAGCAATCCTCAGCTTGCCCAAATCGTGCCGCCGAATGAAGTCGTTATTTTGGTTAGCTTTGAGCTCACTCTGGGTGCAATACGTGGAATGGCGAATCTTTGCATTCCATTCAATACGATAGAGCGCGTGGGAAGCAAATTGACTAGCAATAGTTGGGTTGGATACGCGTCCATCCGATCGAATTCCGAGACGACAGGGAAACTAGCCTCACGGCTAGATGGTTCCATGGCGGATGTCATCGTTACCCTTGCGAGATCCACTATCAAATCGGCGGACCTCTTTGATTTGGAGGTGGGCGACATCATTTCGACCGAGAAAGACGTGCACCATCCGCTGGAAGTCGAGATCGCGAATCGAACGAAATTTCATGCATCCCCGGGGTCGTTCAAAGGCCGAAAAGCTATTCAAATCGAACAAATATTAAACGCGACCAAAGAATGATCGGCGAAATCGTTATCCCAGCAAGACTCGCATCGACGCGGTTGCCAGAAAAACTGCTGTTATGCGAAACCGGCAAGTCGGTTCTTGAACATACCTTTCTCGCTTGCAAAACGGCATTGCGACCAAACGGGATTACCGTTGCCGTAGATCATGAACGATTGCTCGAGGTGGTCCATCGGTTTGGTGGTCGTGCCCAAATGACGGATGTCAATGCTCAAAGCGGTACGGACCGAGTTGCCGAAGTAGCCAGGAGTCGGCCTGACGTAGATCTGTTTATTAACGTCCAGGGGGACGAACCTGAAATTGCGGGTGAGTCGATCGACACGGTAATGCAACTTTTGGAATCAGATCGCATGGCTCAAGTTGCAACGCTAGCTACCCCGATTCGGAACAAAAGCGACTTAGAAGATCCGGCTTGCGTCAAAGTTGTTCGCGCGTCGGACGGTTCTGCGCTCTATTTCAGTCGATCTGTGATTCCGCACCCTCGCTCTTGGGATGACGGAATGCTTGGCAAGACCCCCGCAGTGTTTCTTCAACACCTTGGAATCTATGCCTACCGACGTGACTTCCTAATGGAACTCAATGAATTGGGATCAAGCGACTTGGAGCAAACGGAAAAACTGGAGCAATTACGATTCTTGCAAGCGGGCTGCAGGATCGTCGTCGGGGTCGTTCCAAAATCCCCGAGGGGGATCGACACGCGCGAAGAATATGAGAACTTTGTGTCGCGTTGGCGCAGCCATGCTCCCCCCCGGGTTAGAGGATTGATGACAACTTGACGGACCTGCACAAGTTCAATGTCGGTGTTATGCTCAACAACAATACCGGTTGGTGATCAACTACTTCTTGGAATAAACCAGCGGGAGACGGAAAGCAGCCGGAACGAACAGATCGCCAATATCTGCAAAAACATAGGCATACCGCTCGAGCCTCGCACCTATTTGAAGTAAACGTAAAACCCAAGGACGATGACAAGAACAAGAAGTACGCGAAGATCGAGTGGAAGAGGATCAAGCCTGCAACGGACTGGCATGAACTCAGTGATGGTTGCTATCTGTTGCGAACGAACGTAACAGACTGGAGCGACGAGGATCTATGGAAAGCGTATATCCAGTTGACCGAAGCGGAGGAAGCTTTTCGCATACAGAAGTCGGACTTAAAGATACGACCGGTATGGCACCAAAAAGGGGACCGAGTCCGAGCACACATTCTGGTTTGTTTTTTATCGTTTGTGCTTTGGCGAATCCTAGGCCAAGACTGCAAACGAGCCGGGCTAGGGGACGAACCTAGAAGCATCATATCGGAACTCTCCACCATACGTTTGGTCGATGTTGTTTTGCCAACCGACAGCGGCAAGGAAATACGGACCCGATGTGTAACTCGGCCAAACGCGCACCAGAAAATCTTGCTGGACAAACTTGGCCTAAGCCTTCCGACCCGACTGAAAACAACCCAAATGTAATGGGAAGAAATTTTGAAAAACCAATGTTTTCATTGAACTACGCGACTGAGTTGGGGAATCTGGGCTAGCTCGACTGTCCCCACGGGAAGCGACACCATAAAGGCCCGTGCTCTTGAGAGTCTCAGCGCAGATCAATCGGCCATTGAGGACAAGACACCTGACACCTATAGTCCAATTGCAGTTCAACTCATGGAACTTGTCGTCGACACTGTGTCGACATGGACTTGTCCAAATTTTTTGACCGAGTCGATCACACCGTATTGCTCGCAAGAGTTTCACGGAAGGTAAGCGATCCACGCTTGCGGCGGTTGATCAGTCGCTATTTGCGTGCAGGTGTGATGGTCGATTTCCAATGGGAACCATCGTTTGAAGGAACCATGCAGGGTGGCCCGCTTAGTCCTTTGTTGGCCAACGTACTGTTGGACGA
>JANLRK010000525.1:0-6628 GCA_031361585.1 Pirellula sp.
GAATGCTTATCTTGCCAAAGCGAGCACTGAAGTTGAAATCATCTTCGCTTACGGGAAATTTCGAGAGTTACTTGCCGACTTTGCAAGTGTTCAACCAGTTGACTACTTGGCAGCTGCGTCAACGGATTACCAAGGATTGATCAAGCAGCGTATTCGTGTTGGCACGATGGATCTGCGGATTGCAGCGATAGCCATCGCGGGCGACTTTACGCTGTTGTCCAGCAACACCGTCGATTTTGAACGTGTGCCAGGGTTAAGATTTGAAGATTGGACTTTGCCAGTCGCATGAAAAAACTTGCCCAGTGTTTGCATTTCGCCTAAACGCATAGAATTTTACCTCGGTAGGTCTACTGGGACGACCGAGACACTTTCGACAGTTACCTTAAAATGTAAGTTAGACAAAGCACTAGCAGCATCCGCCACCTGCTCAACGTTTTTGCAAGATCACTCGGACCCCTTTCTTGTTGGACGAAACGATGTCCAGTAAGCCATCGCCATTGAGATCGGTTACCTCAAATTGCGTTCCGATACCTGAGTCGCTATCGATCAACTGAGGAACGAAATTCACAAAGCCGTCATTTTCTTTTTCAGCCTTTAGCCAATAGATCCGTGCGTCCCAATTGGATCCTGGTTCAGAACGACCATGTGACCACCAGCGTTTGCCTGTGACAAGGTCCTTGTTGCCATCGCCATCGATATCCACAAAGTGGGCAGCATGCGTTTCGGAAGCGAGTCGACCAAATAGCTCTATCTTGTCAAAAATGGGATGTACTTCCTTTGCATCCTTTGCCATGGAACGTTGCTTATACCACCATATGCCAAACTTGTGAGCGGAAGTACTTAGGACGTCAGCCTTGCCATCGTTGTCGACGTCAAACGCAAACATGTCTGCGCACGCGTCACCCAGGTTTGCCGGGTGAAAGGGCCAAGCGATCTTCCCATCCGTTTGGCTTGGTTGCTCCCACCAACCACCTGTGGAAATTACATCCTGTTTGCCATCGTTATTTAGATCGCCAACACCGAGGCCATGACTAAATCGCATGGTTCCTGGAATTCCGTTCTTGCCCGGTTCACTTGGTTGACTGATCGGATGCATGTCCCACAGTTCGTTCGGAGCTTTTTCGTTCGGCGTGAAGTATGCCATCTGCCCTTCGTCTCCTTCGGGCTTCGATCCTTTCGGTTGGAACCCCATAACGAGCACTCGCTTTCCACCTCCCAGCAGATCCGCATAGATTGGCGTTTCGTTGCAAGCACTATGCCAGATGATGTGCTTGGTCCAGTGACCGTCGGCCCCTTTCGGATTCTCCATCCAGTAGCAAGGCGCACCGGGGAAGTCGATGACGATCAGATCGAGATAACCATCTTTGTTGAAGTCATCGGACCAGCAAGCGAACGATCGGCTGTAGTTACCTAGACCATCCTTGTGGTCCATCGGTGGCTGCATCTCATGCGGTTTCCAGTCGGGTGCTTCGTACCAATACTCGCCATTGAGCACATCTTTCTTGCCGTCTTTGTTCACGTCCGCGACCGCTACTCCCTCGGAACGAAACTTGGTATCCAGGACCTGTTTGGTCCAGGTGATCGCTGGCGACTCCGCAGCCAGCAAATTCAGACTTGAAAGACATATAGCGAAGGCGAGTATTGGGAAATGTTGAAAGCGCATGAAGAAGGTTCCGAGAGGTTTAAGCGTTCGATATTGCATCGCACAAGGAAGATGCCAACCGAATCATATGATACCCTACGCACGGCGGGTAGTGCTTTGAATAAGCTGTTAGCCAACGATTTCTAATTTGCGGTTAGAAATCTGAATGGAGACAGGCAGTTCGCACACCCAATCTCCATCCGCCTGGCAGGATGCATTCGTCCCTCGCACTTTCGCTGCGTCCGTATGCTCAATCGTTATGGAACGACTGCGAAATCGTCGCCACTGTTTGATCCGTTGATGTTTGCCTCGCATGACATTCCAATAGTACCACATGTTGCGAACTATGCCCCCATGGTCGAATACACCTATGTCGAGAGAGCCGTCATTTTCGATGGCATCGCTCATAATAGGAAGCCCTGCTGCGTAGCGAGGGACGTTGAAAACAAAGACCCAGCCGCTCGACACGTTTTCTATCAGTTGGTCTTTCTCATCGTATATTGATACATTCAAAACTGGCCACTGATAACGAGCGAGCGTCCCGAGAATTGCGAGCCAATATGTCAGTTTCGAAACATGGGATTTGCGAGATTGATGAACAAGTCGAACTACTTCTGCATCAAAACCTATACTGGCCATCAGTAGCGACAATTTGCCGTTGACCATCATGACATCGATCGGCTTTGTCAGTAGTTTTTGAATCGAGCGAGCGCATAAATCAGGATTCGCTGTGAGGGAATAGAATTTTGCAAGTAGATTCTCCGAGCCGGTTGGGAATAGTGTCAAGGGTACATCTTGCGGGATCAAGCTGGCAACCTTGGACGCCGTACCATCCCCACCTGCGGCAACCACGGTTCGCAGCTTTCCCGATTGCGCAAGTTCTTGACATCGGCTTGCCATCTGTTGTAGATCGGTGTGAACCTCGCATCCAAATCCGAGCGACTCGACGGCACTCTTCAATTCCACCACTAGCGAATGGCGACTGTACGATCCAGACTTGGGGTTCGCAGAGATGATCACTATCTGGTTCATAGACATTCCATTTCTCCATCGCACGACACGCAAGTTTGCGGGGTCGTGCTATGGTATGTCCCATTCTAAAGATGGCTAAGTATAGGTCCGTCTCGATTCAACATTGATGGACTTCAGCATGCTCACCAGCATCGCTTTGAAAACCATTTCTAGCCCCTGGAAATCTCGGTCTTCAGCCTGGATCTGAACGAGATATGTTTTGCGATCGACTGTGAATGCCACAAACCTAGAAACAACTAGCAAATCCAAGTAATAGAAATGGGCATCGCCTGCTCGGCTATCGGCCAGCGGTTTACCATCCAGTTCCAGTTCGGGGTCGATCTCATCGTATTCGATATTGTCGTACTCGGATTTCATTACATCCTGAGCTTGTTCCAAGGCTTCTCGCGGTGCAACCGTCCACGGATACTCCGTGACAGTCATAAAAGCAGAGGTCGGACTTTCCAAAGTGAATCCGACGACGCGATCCTCGTCCGTATCTTCGGTGAGGCTCCAGTTCTCTGGATACATGCAGGACAGACCGAGGCCTTCGTAAATTTTTGTCATAGCTATGCGGCTTGGCTTGATCGTCTTTGGGGTGGCGGTTCCCTCCAGCGGCGATGAACCCACCAATATTGTTCGGGAAAGGATCGAATGATCTGTTCCAGGCACTGATTGTACCATCGCGTCAACGATGCGACGCTACTGAATCGTTCGCCCCCATCCAAAGGGTCGGCGATCCCCAATACAGACAACTCAAATTGCAATGGCCCCCCCGTTCGAACACTGCAACATACAATCATCGGTGCACCGCTTGAGAGCGTAAACAGTGCAAGCCCCTTGTGGCACGAGGCAGGCTTGCCCAGAAAATCGACCCAACATCCTTTGGCGCCAGCATGCTGATCGGCAAGCAACGTTAAGTTGCCGCCTTTGCTTAGCAGTTCCTGAATCTGCGGCGAGCTACCCTCCTTGGCTAAAAAGTACTGTCCACCGAGCGATCGAAACATGGTGATGTAATCGTGGACAAAACCATTGTCGAGCGGCCTAGCTACGGTTGTCGTCGCAACACCAAAGAGCCCTGTCAAAAATCCTGCTAGCTCAAAATTCCCAAAGTGAGCTGATACCAATACCGTGGGGCGATCATCCATCACAATCTTGAGCATGGAGCGCCGATCGGGGATATGGAAATGCTCATGCCAGTTCTCGCGATGAATCTTTCTTGGCGCTTGTGCAACTTCACATCCCATCAAAAGCAAATGATGCCACATCTTTTCGGTGACTTGTTCAGACTGATCCGGCTTCCATTCCGGAAAGATCATTTGCAGATTCTCACGAATCAAGGATCGACGGACTGGGATCCAATTGGAAAAGAGCTTGGCTAGCAACTTGCAAATTCGATCGCAACGTTCGAGAGGAATGATTTGCACAACGCATATGACAGCTCGAAACACAAAATAGCCCAGTCGTTCCTGCCATCCAAACTTCTGATTTTCGTGAATGCGAGAACTTGCTTCCGAAGGCATAGCGACCCATCCTTTGGTCGTAGTGAAAATTTAATGTGTGGCTCAGGTATTGTGGCCCATGGTAGCTTTTTGGCAAATACCAATTGATAGTCGGATCTTCACGTAACTCATTCGCTGCATAGTAGCTCGGAAATGCTAGCGAACCGGCGCAAGTCCATGCATTCGTCTCAGCATTCCAATTTGCCCGGCGTGGATCGATTCGTGCAACGGACAAAACAACAGCGCCCCCAGTTTGATGGGATGGACGGCGTAGGGCATTTCGGTTGGCTCCATCAATTGCTCGGCTGAAAGGCTAGGCAGAACCGCCATCGAAACTTGATGGATTTTATCTAAGCATTCCAGCAAAGCTGTTTTGGTTGGTATTTCGCTTGGATCGGTCGAGGGGACACTTCCTCGGCCAAATCGCTTTCGAAGCCAGCCCGGCATCAATTCCAAATCCCCTTCAGCACGCCCTCGTTGTCGGAAGAGCATGAGTCCGTACTGTGAAACAGCAAGATGACCAACTTGCCAAGCGATATGCGAACTGCCTGCCGCCGGTATGATAGGCCAAAGTGCCTCGGGGGTATTCTCCAAAAGTCCGAGGGTATAATTGCGTGCAAAATCGATTTGACCTAGAACCGCATCGCGCATGGCGAGAACGTTTTCGTGAGATAAGACGGCAACGGAAGATATATTGTTTTCCATTTTCAATTCCAATCGCAACTCCACGTAGTTCACTCTTGCCGAGAGTGACGAGCGCAGCCGCAAAAATCCCCAAAGAGTTCAACACTGCCCAGACCGCTAAGCTACATTCTGCTGGACATCATATCAAAGCCACGCAAATAGATCGAACGTTGTAAATTTGGTCAACGGCTTTGTGGGGACGTCCCACTGAGGACAGCCGGACTAGGTGGAGTCCCACTGTGGACAGCCGGTCCTACGGCTACTTGCTTGGATTGCTTCCCAGCGTGACAATACGAGACGTCCGGGCAGGATGCATTGCTCGCTAGAAAATGACCTCGCACCAGAAGTTTTGCAAAAACGTGTCAAACGCGCCATCAGGTAAACCGGCCAAGAGCATTGGAGATTTGTTGCGAGAATTTCGCGAACATCGAGACCAAATGCGGAGTGAGCTGAGCAAGATGATCGTTGGCCAAGACGAAGTCATCGAACAACTTTTTGCTGCCATTTTCACAAAGGGCCATTGTCTACTCGAAGGCGTCCCGGGCCTTGCAAAGACTCTCATGGTCTCCTCCCTCGCCAAAATCTTAGATGTCAATTTCAAACGCATTCAGTTCACGCCTGACCTAATGCCCTCGGACATAACCGGTACCAACGTGCTCGAGGAAGACTCGCAGGGCAAGCGTGAATTCCGTTTTGTAGAGGGTCCGATCTTCACCAACATCCTGCTAGCCGACGAAATCAATCGAACGCCACCCAAGACTCAAGCCGCCTTGTTGCAAGCGATGCAGGAACGGGAAATCACGGTCGGTAGGAACACCTACCAACTGCCCGAACCGTTCTTCGCCATCGCGACTCAGAATCCGATCGAGCAAGAGGGAACGTATCCACTCCCTGAAGCCCAACTTGATCGCTTTATGTTCAATATTAAAGTCGGATACCCAAGCGCTGAGGAAGAGGAAAAGATCTTAACGTCGACGACGCGAAGCGAACGCCCCGAGGTGAGCAAGATCCTATCAGGCAGAGCGATTATGAATATCCAGAAACTGGTGATGAGCGTAGCCGTCAGTCCCTTCTTAGTGAAGTATGTCGTGGCCTTGGTTCGCGCGACTCGCCCAAGTGAACCGGATGCCCCCGAAGTCGTACGTGAGCTTCTTGATTTCGGAGCAGGACCTCGCGCGGGTCAGTTTCTCATACACGCTGGCAAAGCCATAGCAGCCATGGACGGTCGATTTAGTGTCGGTATCGAGGACATTCGCAAAATTGCGATTCCAGTGCTTCGACATCGTTTGAGTACCAATTTTCAAGCACAGGCCGAGGGCATGACCACGGACAAGATCGTGACGCGCTTGCTCAAGGACATCAAGGAACCAAGCGTTCCAAAATACGGCGGCATCGACGTAAAACAATAATATACCGTAGCCTGGGTCCCTGGCCTTGGGCGTTAAAAATTCGGTATTGACTTGCGTTTCTGAAGTTGCATTTTCATGTCGTTTTTGTTCTAGTGATTGCATAACTTCGACATCCCATTCCCACCGACCTTGAGCTGCGGTTCGTTCAGGCATTTCGGCTAAACAATCGCCGAGCCGCCCCGCCCGCTCCCGCCTCGCTCCGTGTAGCCAGAAAGCAGAACCAATCCGCTGGACAAGCCAGCGGTATTTGGAATCCCGCAGTCTTGAGCTGCGGTTCGTTCAGGCTTTTCGGCTAAACAATCGCCGAGCCGCCCCGCCCGCTCCCGCCTCGCTCCGTGTAGCCAGAAAGCAGAACCAATCCGCTGGACAAGCCAGCGGTA